>NZ_CVTX01000070.1:0-20477 GCF_900005715.1 Pseudomonas sp. 34 E 7 | reverse complement strand
CAGGGCCCTGGCCGTGCAGGCCGACAGCGCGGACCCCGAACAGGTCGCGCAGTTGTTCGCAGCCATCGACCGCACGTTCGGGCGCATTGATGTCCTGGTCAATAACGCCGGGGTGCTGGCGACCCAGTCGCGCCTGGAGGATCTTGGCCATGAACGCATGCAGCGCATCTTTGCGGTCAATGCCATCGGCCCCATGCTCTGCGCCCAGCAGGCGGTCAAGCGCATGGCTTACCGGCACAACGGGACGGGCGGGGTGGTGATCAATGTCTCTTCGGGCGCCGCACGCCTGGGCAGTCCCAACGAATACATCGACTATGCCGCATCAAAAGGCGCCCTGGAGACGTTTACCATCGGGCTTTCCAAGGAAGTGGCGCGCGAGGGCATACGCGTCAACTGTGTTCGCCCCGGGCACATCTACACCGACATGCACGCCAGCGGCGGCGAGCCGGGCCGCGTCGATCGCGTCAAGGACTCGATTCCCATGGGGCGCGGCGGCCAACCGGAGGAAGTAGCACAGGCCATTCTGTGGCTGGCCGGCGCCGAAGCGTCGTTCGTGACCGGCACCTTCCTTGACGTGACGGGAGGCAAGTAAGCCGGCGGGCGTCTTCGTCTCGTTTGCGCTCGAAAGGGACGAATTCGCCTGGTAGTCGCAATTTGTTACGAAGCAATCACGGCAAAATGCCAGTTTGCGCCGGCAAAAGGGGGCAAAAACGCGCCTGCCATGGATTTTTCATAAAATCGTAACAAAGCTGCTGCACAGTCCCGGGAGCCCGAAATTACACCACGGAGTTCCTGAATGAAAAGCTTGATGAAGTCTGCTGCACTCGCCGTTGCGGTTTCTCTGAGCGCCACTTCGGTGTTTGCTGCCGAAAGCATCCGCCTGACCGGTTCCGGTGCCAGTTTCCCGGCCCCGATCTACCTCACCTGGTTCAAGGATTTCAGCAAGAAAAGCGCGGGCGTCACGGTTGACTACCAGTCCAAGGGGAGCGGGGCCGGTGTGCAGGACTTCCTGAACAAAACCGTCGACTTCGCCGCCAGTGACTCCGCGATGAAAGACGAAGACATCGCTAAGGTTGCCGAGGGCGTGCAACTGCTGCCGATGACCGCCGGTGAAATCGTGTTGGCCTACAACCTGCCGGGCAACCCGAAGGGCCTGAAGCTGCCGCGCGATGTGTACTCCGATATCTTCCTGGGCAAGATTACTCAGTGGAACGATCCCAAGATCGTTGCCGCCAACCCGGACCTGAAGCTGCCGGCTACGCCCATCACCGTCGTGGTGCGTGCGGATTCCAGTGGCACCACCGCGGTGTTCACCAAGCACCTGGCGGCGATCAACCCTGGCTTCAAAGAAGCATTGGGTGAAGGCAACACCGTCAACTGGCCGGCCACCGACAAGTTCATCAAGTCGCCCAAGAACGACGGTGTGACCGCCACCGTACGCCAGACGCCAGGCGCGATTGGCTATATCGAATACGGTTTCGCCAAACTGGCCAAGGTTGACTTCGCCCAGTTGCAGAACAAGGCCGGCCAGTACGTTGTGCCCAATGCCGAAAGCGGTGCAGAAGCACTGGCTGCGGTGAAGATGCCGGAAAGCCTGGTGGCCTGGCTGCCGGACCCGGACGGTGCCAAGTCCTACCCGATCACGTCCTACACCTGGATGATTTTCCGCAAGGACAACGGCAACCCGGCCAAGGCCAAGGCCATGCGTGAAATGGTCGAGTACAGCCTGACCGAAGGGCAGAAAATCGCTGACTCCATGGGCTACATCCCGCTGCCGGCTTCGGTAGTCGAGCAGGTTCGCAAAGCCTCCGCCAACATCCAGTAAGGCGTGCCAGGTCGCTTCCGGCATGGGCACTCAGCCCTGCCGGGAGCACTTCTTCCCTGTTTCGGAATTAACCCATGAACACACCTTTTGTCGTACCGGGTAACCCGGACTCTGCGTGCCAGCCACCGTCCACCAAGGACTTCGTGATGGATCGCACGTTCCGTGCGCTTGCACGCATCGGCGTGGTGCTGGTGCTGGCGCTGGTCTTCGCACTGGTGTTCGAAGTAGGGCGCAAGGCCCTTCCAGGCATGGAAAAGCACGGTTTTGACGTGCTGCTGGGCAGCGTCTGGGATGTCAACCAAGGCAAGTACGGCATTCTGCCGGCGATTTGGGGCACGCTGTACAGTGCTTTTATCGCGTTGATGATCGCCGGCTTTTTTGGCGTCAGCATGGCGATTTTTCTCACCCAGGATTTCCTTCCCGCCAAGCTGGCTGCGGTGTTTCGCACCATCGTCGAATTGCTCGCGGCGATCCCCAGCGTGGTGTACGGCCTGTGGGGCATCTACGTGGTCATCCCCGCCATCCGCCCGCTGACGGCGTGGCTGAACACGGAACTTGGCTGGATTCCCTTTTTCGGTACATCCCTGAGCGGGCCGGGCCTGCTGCCGGCCGCGCTGGTGTTGGCGATCATGATCCTGCCGACCATTGCCGCAGTGTCCCAGGACGCGCTCACCGCGGTGCCGATGAAAACCAAACAGGCCGCCTACGGCATGGGCACGACGCACTGGGAAGCGATTCTCAAGGTGATGGTGCCGTCGGCCGCCACCGGTATCTTCGGCTCCCTGGTGCTGGGCCTCGGCCGCGCCCTGGGGGAAACCATGGCCCTGGCGATGCTGGTGGGTAATGCAAACAACATTTCCCTGTCTCTGTTTGCACCGGCCAATACCCTGGCGGCCTTGCTGGCGCTGAACTTTCCCGAGGCCGGGCCCAACGAGATCGAGGTGTTGATGTATGCGGCGCTGGTGCTGATGTTCATCACGCTGCTGGTCAACGTGGCGGGTTCGATGCTCATGCTCTACGCCCAGCGGGGGACCAAACAATGACCAACCTCACCACGCCTGCCGCCGCGCCGCCCAGCCTGCAGCGCCGCTTCGAAGGCCGCGCCCTGCGCAGCCTGGTCTTGACCACGCTGGTCTGGTTCGGCGCGCTGCTGGCCAGCGTACCGTTGATCTCCGTGCTGTATATGCTGATCACCCGAGGCGGTGCGCGCCTGAGCCTGGAGCTCTTCACCGAATTGCCGCCGACCGGTTTCGAGACCGGCGGCGGCTTCGGCAACGCCATGGCCGGCACCCTGGTGATGGTCGGCATTGCGGCGGCGATCGCCGTGCCGGTCGGTATCCTGGCCGCCGTCTTTCTTGCGGAACTGGGGCCTGACAGCAAACTGGCGAGCGCTGCGCGCTTTGCCGCCAAGATGCTCACCGGCTTGCCGTCCATTCTGGCCGGGGTGTTTGCCTACGCGCTGGTGGTGATGACCACCGGAACCTACTCGGCACCGGCAGGTGGCGTGGCGCTGGCCGTGCTGATGCTGCCAATCGTGGTGCTGACGGCCGAAGAGTCGATGCG
This sequence comes from Pseudomonas sp. 34 E 7, assembly GCF_900005715.1. Lineage (NCBI taxonomy): Bacteria > Pseudomonadati > Pseudomonadota > Gammaproteobacteria > Pseudomonadales > Pseudomonadaceae > Pseudomonas > Pseudomonas sp. 34 E 7. Next base: position 17,089 of record NZ_CVTX01000070.1, on the reverse strand, counting down.
CATGGTGCCCAAGATCATGAAGGACGCTGCCTACGGTATGGGCTGCACCCGTTCGCAGGTGATCTGGAAGATCGTCTTGCCTACCGGCCTGCCGGCGATCCTGACCGGCGCCATGCTGGCCGTGGCGCGCGCTGCGGGCGAAACCGCGCCATTGCTGTTCACTGCGCTGTTCAGCAACTACTGGATCTACCACGACGGCAACCTGGCCGTCATGAACCCGACAGCCTCGTTGGCCGTGCTGATCTACAACTTCTCCGGCATGCCTTTCGACAATCAGCTTGAACTCGCGTGGGCGGCCTCGCTGGTGCTGGTGATGATCGTGCTGGTCGTGAATGTCGTGAGCCGTATTTTCGGCAAACCCAAGTACTAAAAGCGGGAGCACCTGAATTTTGAACGTATCCACTGCGCAAATAGCCGCTCCGTTTGTGACCGAGTCGCCTGTGGTCATGGACTGCAAGCTGGACAAGATCTTCTACGGCAACTTCATGGCCGTGCGTGACAGCCACGTGCCGATCGAAAAAAACAAGATCACCGGTTTCATCGGGCCTTCCGGCTGTGGCAAAAGCACCGTGCTGCGCAGCCTCAATCGCATGAATGACCTAGTCAAGGGCTTTCGTTTCGAAGGGCATGTGCATTTTCTCGGCCAGGACGTGTACGGCAAGGGCGTTGATCCCGTGGTCGTGCGCCGTTACATCGGCATGGTGTTCCAGCAGCCCAACCCGTTCTCGATGAGCATCTTCGACAACGTCGCCTTCGGTCTGCGCCTCAATCGCTACAAAGGCGATCTGGGCGACCGCGTCAAACACGCGCTGCAGGGCGCCGCCCTGTGGGACGAGGTCAAGGACAAGCTCAAGGTCAGCGGCTTGTCGCTCTCCGGCGGCCAGCAGCAACGCCTGTGTATCGCACGCGCTATCGCCACCGAGCCGGAAGTGTTGCTGCTGGATGAACCGTGCTCGGCGCTCGACCCGATCGCCACCCGACGCGTCGAGGAACTGATGGTCGAGCTGAAGAAGGATTACACCATCGCGCTGGTGACCCACAACATGCAACAGGCGATCCGGGTGGCGGACACCACGGCGTTTTTCTCGGTGGATATTTCCCAGGGCACGCGCACGGGGTATCTGGTCGAGATGGGCCCGACCGCGCAGATTTTCGGCAAGCCGCGCGAGCAAATGACCGAAGACTACATCAGCGGCAAGTTCAGCTGAGTCACACCGTCCGGCCTGGGCCGCCCACATGCAAGCGCCAAACGGACTTGGCGTGAACCGGTAGATTTTTTACCTCGTGTTTCCAAGGAGTTTCAATGTCTGTAACGCATCGCCTTGATTTACCTGCCATTGAGCGCGCATTGCGCGAAGTGCAGGAGCGCTTCGCCGAGCTGAGCCGGCACTTCACCGAGCCGCGTGACCCCTTGACCGACGAAGTGCTGCTCAATGTGCTTGAAGGCTATGCGTTGATTGACGACTATGTCGCACGCGGCGTGGACCTGTTTGATCTTCATCAGCTGAACCTGATGCTGGAAATCAACGCCACGGTGCTGTGCGGTCGAGACCCGGCGCGGCGGGTGGAGTACGCCCAGCACCTGGCGGCGACCGAGGAGCACTTCTTCAATAACGTCGAGGGCGGTATCAAGGACTTGTTCAACTGGTATTGCGCGTATCGCAGCGAATCGGTCTGGAAGCGTGCGGCCGGCGTCTATGTGCGCATCCTCAGCAAGCCGCAGTTGTTCATTGAAGGCAACAACCGCAGTGGGTCGCTCATCGTCAGCTATTTGCTCATGCGTGCAGGTTTGCCGCCGTTCGTGCTGACGCTGGAAAATGCCGAGGGTTATTTCAACCCATCCTCGGTGATACGCAACTCTGCCAAACATGGTGTCAAGGCGTTGTATGAATTGCCCAAGATCAAGAAAAAGTATGCAGCCTTCCTGGAGCACCAGGCGCCTGATCCAGGCAAGTTTTTCCTGAGCGGCGCGCGGCTGCCCCTGCGAGAGAGAGGCCACTGATGCGCCGATTCAAGCGTCAACGCCTGCGTATTTCATTTGATATTGATGACACGCTGGCCTGTCAGCTGCACCACTGCGCTGTCGAAACCAGCTGGCTGCCGGCCTGTGTGCATCGTTGGCTGGGGGAGCCGTTGCGCATGGGCACGCGTGCCCTGATCCGCGACTTGCGTCGCCAGGGTTGCAGTGTCTGGGTCTATACCTCGTCCGGTCGCACACCGTCCTACATCCGCCGCTGGCTGTTGCTCTATGGAATCCGCGTCGATGGGGTGGTCAACAGTGTGCTGCATAACCGCGCCCTGACCGGGCACGGGCTGTGCAATGCGCCTTCGAAGTATCCGCCGGCATTCGACATCGACTTGCACGTCGATGATTCCGAGGGCGTGCAGATTGAAGGCGCTGATCATGGATTCCGCGTTGTCGTGGTCGACCCGCAGGACATACGCTGGACGCAGAAAGTCCTGGATGCCGTGGTCGTTGTCCGCGCGCAGCTCGGTTGGCCGCGGCTGATCAGCCCCAAGGCGCCGCGCAACGCCGGGCTATCGCTTGAACCGAGCAGGCCTGTCGCCCCCTCGATCCTGGCGCGTGGGCAATGGTCCGGCTGAATGTATCCAGGACAATTCTTTGCGTGTATCAAATGGCGGGCGTTGATTGATCGTTCCCACGCTCCGCGTGGGAATGCATCCCGTGACGCTCCGCGTCACCTTGCGCAGGTAAAGCAGGACGCGGAGCGTCCAAGGCGGCATTCCCACGCAGAGCGTGGGAACGATCATGTAGCGATCATGTAATGGTCGGGTTAAATGTATTCAGGACAATTCTTCGCGTGTATCAAATGGCGGGCTTAGGCTCGCATTTACATACAGCAGGGAGGCGAATCCGGCGCGCAGGATGCAACCGTTCCAGCGGCGTCGAATCGATTGAGGCATGTTCAGTCACGTTACGGTCGGGTGCACCGACCTCGAAAAAGCAGCTCATCCCCATGGCAGCACGCCTCACAACGCCTGTTGCGGCGATCTGGAGCGCCCATGGTAGAGCCATCGACGCTCCTGCTGTTTGCGGGAGCCGTGTTGCTGTTACTGATGTCTCCCGGCCCCAACATGGCCTTCGTGATTGCGCACGGCGCCAGCTACGGCTGGCGTGGCGGCGTCGCTGCTGCGTTGGGAATCGGCGCGGCCGACCTGGTATTGACCGCGCTCACCGCAGCCGGCCTCACGGCCGCCATAGCGCAGTGGCCCCCCTCGTTCGACCTGATCCGCTGGGCCGGTGCGTTCTATCTGCTCTGGATGGCCTGGAACGCCCTGCGGGTGCGTGCCGCACGTTCAACGCATGCCACCCTCCAGGCGTCGCTGATGTCGGTGTTCATCCGAGCGATGCTTAACTCTTTGCTCAACCCCAAAGCGTTGCTGTTTTTCATGGTATTTTTGCCGCAGTTCGTTGTGCGCGGCAGTTCTGCGGTCGCCCTGCAAATAGTGACGCTGGGGTTGCTGTTAACCTTGATCGCGATCATTTTTCACGTCGTGCTGGGCCTGATGGGGGGAATCATCCGGGGTTATGCGTCCCACCACGGCGAGTCCGCAAAGTGGCAGTCGCGGGGCCTTGCATTCGTATTGGTGTTGCTGGCAGTTCGCTTGGCGTTCACGTCGCGGCCGGCATGAGTTATACGGGTAGCCGGTGCGTACTTGCATAAAAAAGCCACTCGATCGAGTGGCTTTTTTATCCTGTGAATTTCGATCGTTCCCACGCTCCGCGTGGGAATGCATCCCGTGACGCTCCGCGTCACCTTGCGCAGGTAAAGCAGGACGCGGAGCGTCCAGGGCGGCATTCCCACGCAGAGCGTGGGAACGATCAAGCCATGCTACGACGTCTGTTGACCTTGCTTATTTGAGCGTGACGTCAACCATCGGCGGGATGTAACCGTAGTCATACTCGGCGACCACGAATGTCTGCTGCCCTTTGATCTTGATGCCCACGGTCGGTGCCTCGGTGCCGCCGATGCGCACCTGTGTCCCGCCTTCGCCGGTGGGTACGCTGTCGATGAAGGAGGTCACCAGGCCGTTGGGCATCACGCAGTGCGAGTAGGTCTGGAAGGGCTGGGAAGACGGATTTCCCAGGACCAGGCCGGAACCGTTCAAGGGCACGTAAGGGCCGAACAGCGAGTCGGCGACAAAACCGTACACACCGTCCGGCCCGGTTACCCCGTCGCCATAGGTGAAGGTGTGGCTGATGGTGAACAGATAATACTTGCCGTCCTGGAACACGAAGTGCGGACGTTCGGTCTGGTCGTTGACGCCGACTGCGGTCAGCAGCGGCGGCAGCATTTCCCAGTCGTCGCCGTCTTCGTCACGGGCCACGGCGATACCAACGCAGGCGGTCTGGAAACGCGAGTTGCCGACGTCTTCATAACCGGGCGGCACATCGCCGATTTCTGCCTTGCCCACCTTGTGCGAGCCGCGCTCGCCGGCCACGTTGCCTTCGAACAGCATGTACAGCTTGCCGTCCTTCGGGTCGCGGAACGGCCATGGATCGCGGAAACCCCAGAAGGCGTTCTGCGCTTCGGTCTGGTACATCTTGCCGTCGGCCTCGAACAGCGGCTTGACCTTCTCGAAGCCCACCAGGCTGACGCCATGCTCGGTGGTCACCACGCGGCCACGCACCTTGACGATGGTCGCGCCGGGTGTGACGGCGGTGTAGTACAGGTCCACCTCGCCTTGCTCGTTCAGCAGGATCGGCGTGCCGGCCCATTCGCGCACCGTTGGCGAAACGCCTTCAGCCATGACCCGGCCGCCGAGTTTCCAGTCCTTGCCGGTGCGGGAGTACCAGTAGTACATCTTTGCCCGACCGTGGCGATCGGTCCAGTCGCGGGTGATGTCGTAGTTACCGTTCTCATCGAGGTACTGCGGGTCGTTGGGGTGACGGTCTGCGGTCAGGGTGAAGATCACCGACCAGCCATCGACGGAAGTGATATTTCCGTCAATGTCGCGCAGCGGCATGGTGTCCCAGATAAACACCTTGTCGCTCAGCACCGGGAAGTCGGCACTGACCAGCGGCTGGGTGGTGGTGGGGTCGTCCGCATGGACTTTCAGCGCATCGGCGCGGGTCCACAGGCTGGGCAGGTGGGGTGTTTTGCCAAATTTTTCAGTGGTGCTTTTCATAGGTAACCTCGTCCGTGAAGCTAAGTTGATACTGTATTTATATACAGTCATTTGACTTTAAAAGACTGGTTCCCTCGGGTCAAGGGCTAAAATGCATTTATGCATATTTTTGCGTGATGCCTTGGCTGACACGTTTCAGCTATGGATTTTTACAGACGTTCGCGTTCGGCCGGGAGGTAGCTAAGGGAGCCGCTACTAAATAAGGAACTTTGGCCCCGCAGGCCTTCTCCATTGCAGATAGCCCCGCCTCAGCCGGCCTGCGCCGGATGATCGCTGACTGCAACCCGCCGCCAGAGCCGCCCATGACCGAACCCAGACCCAGCCACGCCGAACCTTCCACGCCGTCCCTGCGCCGCGCCGTGACCGGCCCGATGTTGTTCCTGTTCATCCTGGGCGACGTGCTCGGCGCCGGCGTGTATGCGCTGGCCGGAACCATTGCCGGCCAGGTCGGCGGGGCGATCTGGGTACCGCTGCTGGTGGCGTTGTTCTTCGCCATGCTCACGGCCGGCTCGTACGCCGAGTTGGTGACCAAATACCCCCATGCAGGCGCTGCTTCGGTGTTCGCCGAAAAGGCGTTCAAGTCGCCGCTGATTTCGTTCCTGGTGGGCTTTTGCATGCTCGCCGCCGCCGTGACCAGCGCCGCCGGGCTCTCCCTGGCGTTTGCCGGTGACTACCTGGCGGCGTTCGTTAACGTCTCGCCCCACGTGGCGGCGCTGGTCTTTTTGCTGGTGATTGCGCTGTTGAATGCGCGCGGGATCAAGGAATCGCTGGGCGCCAATATGGTGATGACGTGCGTGGAGCTGTCCGGGCTGCTGTTGGTGGTGGTCGCCGCAGCCTGGTGCTTGCAGGCCGGCGAGGCCAACCTGGGGCGGGCGTTCGAATTCAAGCCCGGCATCAACCCGATGCTTGCCGTGCTCGGCGCTGCACTATTGGCATTCTATTCGTTCGTCGGCTTTGAGACGTCGGCCAACCTGGCGGAAGAAATCCGGGGTGTGCGCAGGATTTACCCGCGCGCGCTGTTCGCCGCGTTGATCGTGGCGGGTATCGTGTATATGGCGGTTGGTGTCGCCGCCTCCGTGGTGTTGCCGATGGACAAGCTGACAGCCACGTCGGCACCGCTGCTCGAAGTGGTGCGCGCCTCGGGCCTGAATATTCCACCGCAACTGTTTGCCTTCATTGCCCTGGTGGCGGTCGCCAATGGCGCGCTGCTGACGATGGTCATGGCCAGCCGCCTGACCTACGGCATGGCGCGCATGGGCCTGTTGCCGGAGCCGTTGTCCCGCGTGCTGCCCAAGCGCCGTACGCCCTGGGTGGCGATCATTGCCAGTACGGCCGTGGCCATAGCCTTGACGCTGACCGGCACGCTGGCGGCATTGGCCGAGACGGTGGTGTTGTTGTTGCTGTTCGTGTTTCTCAGTACCAACCTGGCGGTGCTGGTATTGCGGCGTGACACCATTGAGGAGCAGCATTTTCGCGTGCCGAGCTGGGTGCCGGTGCTGGCGATTGTTTCGTGCCTGATCCTCCTCAGCCAGCAAAGCCTGGATACCTGGTTGCGGGGCGGGGCGCTGATTGTGCTGGGCATGGTGCTGTATGGCTGCAATCGGTTGGCGACGCCGGCGGTGCAGGCGGGTTGAGTACACCAACCGGGTAGCGACCTATGCCGCCGATGGAGGTGTGTCAGGCGCAGATGCATGCACTGACCCTCCCTCATCGAGGGCAAGCCCCCTCCCACATTGGACTGGTGTACGGCTTGGGGCTCGCGTACTGCCCGAAAACCAATCCAGTCACGCCGCGTCTGCTGGTGAATACATTCTTCCTGACGCATGGCGCTCAAATGTGGGAGGGGGCTTGCCGCCGATGGCGGTGGGTCAGTTGCAGAAGCATTCACTGACCCTCCCACAGTGGATTGGTGCATGGCTTAGAGATCGCGCACTACCCGGAAACCAATCCAGTCACCGCGCGTCTGCGGGTAGATGTTGTTGCGGTTGCCGGAGCGGGAGAACACTGGCGCCTCGCCCCAGTCATTGCCGCGAATCTGGTAGGACTCGCAGTTCGGTTCCATCCAGGCACTGCCGTCAGTCGGTGCACCGATGTAGTTCGGGTGTTCGCAATCGGCAACCCGTTCATACACATTGCCGTGCATGTCGTACATGCCAAACGCGTTCGGCGGGTAGCTGCCCACCGGTGACGAATAGCTGTAGCCGTCCGCCGGGCCGTAGGTGTTGGCGTGCCTGGCAATGCTGTAGCCCTTGCCGTCGTCGAACGGGAAGGGGAACGGCCCGCGGGTGCCGGCGCGGGCCGCGTATTCGCGTTGGGCTTCGCTGACCATGTGGTACTGCTGGCCGGTTTTTTTCGACAGCCAGGCCACGTAGTTTTTAATGTCGTCCATGTCCATGCACACCGCCGGCTGGCGCGGGCCCTGGGGGTAGCGCGGCTTGCTGGCGATGCATTCGCGGCCGGGACGATCATCACCATTGGCGATCTTCACCCCGGTCTGGCGGACATAGCTGTCCCATTCACCGGCGGTAATGTGGAAGCGGCTCATGGCGAAGGGCTTGGCGAAGGTCACTTCATGCATCGGGCCTTCGTCCGGTTCGCGGCCGACTTCGTCTTCCGGGGTGCCCATGGTGAAGGTGCCCGCAGGCAATACCACCATTTCCGGGCAGTCCTTGCAGTCCTTGAAGACTTTGCCCGGTTGCGGTGCCGCCGCCTGGGCCATGCCCGGGAGCAGGGCGCCGCACAGTACGGTCAGCGCCAGGGCTGTCAGGGGTTTGAGTCGAAATGGCGTCATGTGAGCGTCTCGTTCAAATAAAAAAAGGTCACAGCCGCTGGCTCAGCAACGCCATGAAGAGCTGGATCTCATCCGAGCTGTTGAGCAGGCCGGGGGAGGTTCGGATCACCGGCCCGACATCACGGTCCACGGCGTCGATCACCACTCGGTTTTTCATCATGTAGCTGGCCACCGCATCGCAGTCCTGGCCCTTGACCCGAAAGAAGGTAAAACCTGCCGACAGCGCTGGACTGCGCGGCGTGACCAGTTCTATCTGCGGATGCGCCAGCAGTTGCGCTTTAAGCTCGGTGTTGAGTGCGTGGATACGCGCCTGCACCGCTGCCTTGCCCAGTTGCAGGTGCAGCTTGAAGGCTTCGTCGGCGGCCCAGCGATGCTCGAACGCGTGGTAGCCGCCGGGCGTCATGGTGGTGGCGAAATCCTTGTCTTCGGAGAAGGTCGGCACCATCGGTGTGACGTAGGTGTTGTCGGGGCTGCGAGCGCACACCAGGCCGGTGCCGCGCGGGCCGAACATCCACTTGTGGGTGCCGGCGATGAAGAAGTCGCAGTGCATGGCCGGGAAGTCGAGATTTTCCACGCCGAAACCGTGCACGCCGTCGACCACGTAGAGCAGGCGGTCGTTGTCGTCGCGGTTGCGGTTGTATTCATTCACCAACTGGCCGATTTCGCCAATCGGCAATTTGACACCGCTGCCCGACTGCACCCAGGTCATGCCCAGTACGCGGGTGTTGGGGCGAATATTGCGCTGGATATTGCCCAGCACTTCATCGGCGGACACGCCGCTGGCGCTGTCGAACAGCCGGATGCGGCGTACCTGGGTGCCTTCCCTGCGCACGCGAAAATCCAGGACGTTCTGCGTCGCGTAATGCTCATGCTCGGTGGTGAGAATTTCCTGGTCGGCGCGCACCTTGATCCCGCCATAAATCATCGCCAGCCCTTCGGAGGTGCTGCCGGTCAGGGCGATCTGTGGCGGTGTGGCGTTCAGGTAGCGGCCCGCCCATTCACGCACCTGGCCTTCGCGTTTCCAGGTTTCCTGCAGGTCCCAGTCCATCGCCAGGCCGGGGTTGCGGTCGATCTGGGCGCGGTAGCGCTCAATGGCCTCGCGCACCGGCCTGGGGTGCGACGCGACCAGGAAGTTGGAAAAATGCAGGTAATCCGGGTCCTGGTTGAACAGTTGTTTCAAGCCTGTCCATGGGTCGTTCGTGGCGGCGGCCAGCGCCTGGGGAATCAGCGTGTTGCCCAGCGGCAGGCTGGCGGCCAATACGCCGGCCTGCTTGAGGAATGTGCGACGGTCGGTCATGGGCTGACTTCTTGATGGGCCAAGGGTTTGGCGGCTTTCTGGACCTGCTCCCACACCCGCAGGAAGTTGCCTCCCCACAGCTTGGCGATATCGGCTTCGGAATAACCGCGCTGGATCAGTTCGGCGGTGACGTTGCGCACTTCGCCAACGTTCTCCCAGCCCTGCAGGCCACCGCCGTCGTTGAAGTCCGACGCGATGCCGACGTAGTCGATGCCGATCTTGCGCACGGTGTAGTCGATGGCATCGCCCCAGTCCTTGAGGGTCGCCTTGGGTTCTTCCTCGAGAATCGCGTACAGCTCGCTGGCATACTGGCCGAAGCGCTGTTCGGGCCACGCGGCGATGATCGCATCGCCCGGCATCAAGGCCATCGCCAGGTTCGGCAGCGGCGGCAAGTCGAAGCGGGCGCGCAGGGCGTTGAGCTTGTCCTGGGTCGGCTGGCTCAGGGGGCGCAGGTAGGCAGGAAAGCCCACCACCTGCACCACGCCGCCGCTGCGCTTGATCAGTTGCAGTTCCTTGTCGCTGAGGTTGCGCGGGATGTCCACCGACGCCCGGGGGGCCGAGTGGGACGCTACCATCGGTGTACGGCTCAACTGCGCGACCTGTTCCAGGGCCTTGGTCGACATCTGCGACACGTCGATGATCACCCCCAGGTCATTGAGGCGCTGCACCGCTTGCTGGCCGATGGGCGACAGGCCCTCGAGGGCGTCGGTGGTGTCATTGAAAAACGGCAGCGGGCGCGACGAGTCCGACCAGGCGTTATTGCCGATGTAGCTGAAGCCGAACATGCGCATGCCGCGCGCCGCCCACAGGTCCAGCTGGTTCAGGTCGTCACCCAGGGGGTAGGCGTTGAGCATGCTGATAAAGATCGCGAACTTGCCTTCGCCGTGCAGACGGCGCATGTCGTCCGGGGTGTAGGCGATGCCCACCTGGTTGGGGAAGTCGCGGACCATGCCGGAGATGATTGTGTAGCGCACCTCCTGCTCATGGCGGGCTTCCTCGACAAAACCGTCGGTGGGTTTGTGCGGGGCGTTGGGGCCGTTCCAGATTTCCGGCCAGCCGAAAATGGTCAGGGCCGCGCCGGATAATCGGCCGCGCGCCGCTTTGGCCAGGTCGAACTGGCCGCTGCCATCCTTGTCGGCTTCATTGCCGGCGGTGCCGAAATCCATGGGCACGGTGATATGGCTGTCGAACGACAACAGGCGATCCTGCATTTCATTGGCCTGCTTGATCACCTCCAGCGGGTAGCCGGCGTTGCCCTTGAACCAATGATCCCAGACCAGAAAGCCGGCCCCGGCAGCGACCGCCAGTGCCAGCGGCAAGCCGATATACAGCGCCTTTTTCGAACGTGGTTTTGTCATTGCCATCTCAGTCAGTTGAGGCCTTTGCTATCAGGGAAGAACGAGCGATGACCGGGGAAATTTAGCGGGCGCTGCCCGGGCGGTAAATTTCCCCAGGCTGCAAACGTTCTAGCTCTGATTAAGCCGTTTCCTAAGGTAGACAATGACGATCTCTCGACGTGGGTTCATCGCAGGCCTGGCGCTGACCGGCGCGGCGGTGCCCGCGGCCTTTTATGCCCATCGCGAGCTGACGCGGGAAGAAGAATTCCCGGTCACCCCCGGCGAAGCCACGGTCGAGCTGGCCGACACCCAGGGCCAGCACCTGGCGAATACGTTGCGCGGCGTGTGGAGCCTGCGCCTGGAAGGTCGCGATGCCGGCCTCAGGGGCTTGCCGTCCCGGGGCCTGGAACTGCTGCTGGACATCGCGCCCCGTGGCCGTGGCTTGCGCGGTTACCTGGACACCGCCGAGAACCTGCGGGCCGACGGCGAGCCGCGCTACCGCGTATTGGGCGATCTGCTGACGGGCGAGGGCGCCTTGCTCTATTGGCGGCTGATCGACCGCGATTCGGCGGCGGGCATCCCGGCCTACGAATTCAAGATGACCCTCGATGAAGTCTGGGCCGACTTCGGCAATGCCGGCAGCGGCACCCTCAGTGGGCAGATCCTCGACCTTGAGCGGCCCCTGGCATTGACCGAGCGCGACAACCGATTCATCGCCCTCAAACAGCTGTTCCCCGAAGCCCGCCAGCGTATCGGCCTCAACCCGACCCTGCTGGCCTGGCTGATTGCCCCCGAACATCGCCTGTTTCACCAGCTGTGGCACGCCACCCGTGACCAATGGCACAAGCTCTCCGAGGAAAAGCGCGAGGCCCTGCGCGGCATCGGCTGGCAACCCGGGCCGCGTGGCCGGGAGCGCGATGCACGGGGCAAGCTCAAGGACCGTAACGGCTCGGGCATCGACTTTTTCTTCATGCACCGCCATATGCTGGGCACTGCCCGCTCCATGCAGGACCTGCCGTCGTGGCCGCATTTCCCCGAGCCCCAGCCGGCGCTGGAGCGCGATCGCCCGGGCTTCGTGCGCTACTTCGATAACCACGACGGCTTTGCGCTGCCGCCGTGCTGGTCGGCGCCGGATGACGCCGATTACACCCAGTGGGTCAGCGACATCAAGGCTGCCGAGACCTACCACAGCAATTTCCAGGTGTGGGAATCCCAATACCGCGACCCGCGCTACCTGGCCAGGCTGACCCTGGGCCAATTGGGCTCGGAGATGGAGCTGGGCCTGCACGACTGGCTGCACATGCGCTGGGCTTCTGTGCCGCGCGACCCGTCCAACGGCGCCCCGGTGCCGTTTGCCCGCGACCCTGCGGACTTCGCCGCACGCTGGTACGCACCGGAAAACGACTTCCTCGGCGATCCGTTTTCATCCCACGTGAACCCGGTGTTCTGGCACTTCCACGGCTGGATCGATGACCGCATCGAAGACTGGTTCCGCGCCCACGAGCGGTTTCATCCGGACCAAGTCACCCGGCTTGAGGTCAACGGCGTAGCCTGGTTCGCACCGGGACGCTGGGTTGAAGTCGGCGACCCCTGGCTCGGCCCGGATACCCACGGCTGCAGCACCACGCCGGGGTTGCAGCAGGGCCGCTCGATGGAAATGGACCCGGAAATCATGAAACTGGCCCTGCGCATCACCTTCGGTGCCGATGAGGAACTGCTCAAGGGCCTGTTCAAGCGCGTGCCGAAGCGGCCCTGGTATGCGCGGCATTTGAAGGTCAAGCGCGAGGCCTGAGTGCGGTGTTTTGGCTGCGTGTTCCTTGACATCGCGGCACTGGCGCGCAACGATCAACTCAATTTTTAAAAATTGAGTTTCAGTTGTGGCGAAAATCCATAAACCCACTGATTTCGCGGCTTTGTTAGATCGTCATGGTTTGCAGGTTTTCGAGCTTGCACGCATTTTCAAGGCGGTCGATGACAAAGGCCGATATTTGCACTGGGACGAATTCCGCCGTTACCCGACGCCGGGGGTCAATAAAGAGGCGGCCTGGGCCGCCATCAAGATGTCCCGGGCCTGTGGGAGCAAGACGCTTGAGCTCAAGAGCGAATGCGGCAGTGCTTTTTTCTTGTGCTCCACGGATTTCAGCGATGCGGTGATTCACGCTGTCGAGTCGGTGACATCCCGTTTAGGCGGGGCGGCAGCGTCGTCTCCTCAATACCGTGATAACGCTCAGTACCTGGTCGACTCCTTGATGATGGAAGAGGCAATTTCCAGCGCTCAACTGGAAGGTGCCGCGACCACGCGCAAAATCGCCAAGGACATGCTGGCCAAGGAGCGCCCGCCACAGAATGACGATGAGCGGATGATCCTCAATAACTATCAACTGATGAAACATGCCAAGTACAACCAGGGCGAAGACCTGTCTGTCGCATTGATCTGTGAGTTCCATGGCATCGCGACAGCAGGGATTGACGAGGACGATATTCGCCCCGGGCATATCAGGGAAACCGACGATATTTTTGTCGGCGGCGCGGGGAATGAAATTGTTCATCAACCCCCTCAGGCTGCATTGCTACCGGACAGGCTTGAGGCACTTTGCAGGTTTGCCAATGACCGCCATGACGGTCAAGGCGGCAGGCACTTTATCCATCCGCTGGTCAAAGCCATCATTCTTCATTTCATGCTGGGTTATGAGCACCCCTTCAGGGACGGCAACGGCCGCACCGCACGCGCGTTGTTCTATTGGTTCATGCTCAAAAGTGGTTATTGGCCTTTTGAGTACATTTCCATCAGCGCCTTGCTCAAAGAAGCCCCGATGCAATACGGGCGCTCGTATATCCATACGCAAACCGATGGATTCGATTTGACCTATTTCGTCATTTATCAATTGCGGGTCATCGAGCGCGCGATGAACGAATTCATGCTGTATTTCGAAGGTAAAAGGCAAGAAGCCGTAGAGCTGATGAGCTGGCTCGATTCGCTTGATTTAAAAGAAGGGTTGAACTACCGACAGGGCCATTTCCTGAAAAAAGTGCTGCAACACCCTGGGCGCATCTATACGCCCAGGGAACTCACCCATGACTATGACATTTCCGAAAATACGGCACGCAAGGATCTTGAAAAACTGGTCGGCATGAAACTTCTATTCAAGGTACAGGAAGGAAAAAACCACCTGTACATCGCGCGCGACGACGCGCAGTTCAACTTGAAGAAGCTGACGAACGCGGGTTGATAGAAAACAAAAAAACCGGCTGATCAGGCCGGTTTGGGTTCCCTTCAACAGCAGGGGTTATACGTGGTTGCTCAGCAGGCGTTCAGCACCGCCTTCGGCCAGGCCACGTTCCTGCAGACGATCTGCACCGCCCTCAGCCAGGCCGCGTTCCTGCAGGCGATCCGCACCGCCCTCGGCCAAGCCACGTTCCTGCAGGCGATCCGCTCCGCCCTCAGCCAGGCCACGTTCCTGCAAGCGATCCGCACCACCTTCGGCAACACGGGTTTCAATCATGCGATCCGCGCCGCCTTCAGCGAATACCGGGTGGGCGAAAGCGTTTGCAGCCAGTACCGAGAAAGCGAGGCTAAGCAAGAGTTGGCGTTTCATGATGGTGTGCTCCAAGTGTTTTAGTGAGGTGCCGTTTGGCATGGGTTTGATGTTACGCGTCGCAGTTTTTAAGAGAACTTCATTGCGCTGATGGTGACTATCGACGCCAGCGATGGACCCGCTCACGGGCCATCACTGCGACCGTCATGGCATCTGCGGCACTTCATTGGGGCGCAGGTCAAAGACCAGCACCTCGGCGTCCTCGCCATGGCTCAGGCGAATCTGGCGTTCGTCCCGTACGCGCACGCCGTCGCCTTCCTGCAAGCGCCGGCCATTGAGCTCGACGCTGCCGCGCGCCACATGGACGTAGGCGTAGCGATCCGGCGGCAAGTCCAGTTGCGCGCTTTCATCACCATCGAACAGCCCGGCATACACCCGCGCATCCTGGCGAACATTCAACGAACCGTCGGCGCCGTCCGGCGAGATGATCAGTTGCAGGCGCCCGCGTTTTTGCGCCTCGCTGAAGTGCTCCTGCTGATAGCGTGGCTTGGCCCCGGCTTCATTGGGCACGATCCAGATTTGCAGGAAGTGCACGCCCAGGCGGTGACTGTGGTTGAACTCGCTGTGGGCCACGCCGCTGCCGGCGCTCATCAGTTGCACATCGCCGGGGCGGATCACCGAGCCGGTGCCCAGGGTGTCCTTGTGTTCCAGGGCGCCTTCGAGCACATAGGAGAAAATCTCCATGTCACGGTGCGGGTGCTGGCCGAAGCCTTTGCCGGCGGCGACGCGGTCATCATTGATCACCAGCAGGTCGGAAAACCCTTGTTCATTCGGGTTCCAGTAGTTGGCGAACGAGAAGGTGTGGAACGACTTCAACCAACCATGATTGGCGGCGCCGCGTTCGGAAGCTTTGCGAAGGGTCAGCATGGTCCAGTCCTCAAGTGAGCGCGGGCTGCGAGATGCAGGGCGCTTGCGTTGAGAAGAAGGTTAATGGTTAACGGTTAATTCATTAAGAAGATGAAATCCGAATAACTGTCTCTTATGAGTTGACAGTAAAAGGCATGCCATAATGCCCGTCGCCTTTCTTCTCGATGGACGTTTCCCGCTTATGAAAACCGTGGCCATGGCGCTGTTTCCGGACTTCCTGCTGCTCGACATGGCCGGGCCGCTTGAAGTGTTTTCGATTGCCAACCGCTACCTGCCGGTGGCCGACCACTACCGGATCCTCACCATCGGCACCGAGCCCGGGCCGTTGCGCGCCTCCAATGGCGTCACGGTGCAGACCGACCTGCTGCTGGAGCAGGCCCAGGACGCCTATGACGTGCTGCTGGTGCCTGGCGGTCCGGGGGCCTATAACGAATGCCATCCCGCGCTGCTGCCCTGGTTGAAGGCGATGGCGCCCCGGGCGCGCCGTTTCGGTTCGATCTGCACCGGCGCCTTTGTGCTCGGACACGCCGGCTTGCTCGACGGGCACCGCGTGACCACCCACTGGCATTACACCGAACGCTTGATCAAGGCATTCCCGAACGCCATCGTCGAGACCGATCGCATCTACCTGCAGGACCGACGCTTGATCACCTCGGGTGGCGTCACGGCCGGTATCGACCTGGCCCTGTCGATTGTCGCCCAGGACCATGGCAAGCAAGTGGCGGTGGACGTGGCCAAGGTGTTGCTGGTGGTGATGAAACGCCAGGGTGGCCAGGCCCAGTTCAGCCCGATGACCGCCGCCGTGGCGCCCCAGGAAACCGCGATCACTCGGGTGCAGCACCACGTGCTGGCGCAGCTCGACCAACCCTTTACGATCGAGTCGATGGCGGAACTGGCCGGCATGAGTGCGCGGCACTTTGCGCGACTGTTCGCCAGGGAAGTGCAGATGACGCCCATGGCGTTTCTGCAAGGCGCGCGCATCGACCGTGCCCGCCAGTTACTGGAAACCACCGACCTGCCGCTCAAGACCGTGGCGTTCCACTCAGGCTTCGGCAGCGTGCGGCATATGCGCTTTCTGTTCAGTGAAAAGCTCGGCCTGAACCCTACCCAATACCGACAACAGTTCAGTTAACGACACCCTGTCCGTCTGAGGCACCCGATTGTCCGTATCGCTCCCCGTGCCAGCATTGTCCTGTGACCGCCAGCTGGCAAGATAACGCCGAGCCCACGGAAAAAGGATGCGCAGGCACTCAAGCACGGGTGTTTCAGCGCTTTTACGGACATGAATCATTCTGCGGCGGTGAGCTTCGGCGCCTATACGTTTCATCGGCACCAGCGTCTGGTCAGCAAGGCCGGCTGGCCGGTGCCGCTGGGCGGGCGCGCCCTGGATATCCTCGCGGTGTTGCTGGAAGCGCCGGGGCACTTCATCAGCAAGGCGACCTTGATCGAACGGGTCTGGCCCAACAGCGTGGTTGAAGACAATAACCTGCGCGTGCACATTGCCGCGTTGCGTCGCGCCGTGGATGTGCAGCCTTTGATCCTCAATCATCCGCAGCGCGGCTATTGCTTCGCTGCGCCCGTGCAAGGCGCGCTGCCGACGTTGCCGGCAGCGCACAACCTGGCGGCGCGGCTGAGCCCTGTGGTCGGTCGCGATGAGCTGGTAGGCATGCTGGTACGGCGCATGGCCGGGCAGCGGCTGTTGACCCTGACCGGAGTGGCCGGTATCGGCAAAAGTACCCTGGCTCTGGCGCTCGCCGAGCGCGTGTTGCCACGCTATCGCGACGGGGTGTGGTGGGTCGACCTGGGCGACCTGCGCACGTTGGGCGAACTGCTCGGGCACCTGGCCACGCTCTTGCAGTTGGAGGCGGTCGACAGCCTCGATGAGCTGTGCCGACGGTTGGCCGCGCGCCGATTGCTGCTGGTATTCGATGGGGCCGACCTGCTGCTCGGTGCCTGTCGCAAGCTGCTGCGCGCGCTGCACGAAAGGGCGCCGGAGGTCAGCGTGCTGGTCAGCAGTCGCGAGGCCTTGCTGGCGCCGGGCGAATGGGTG
>NZ_CVTX01000064.1:0-15185 GCF_900005715.1 Pseudomonas sp. 34 E 7 | reverse complement strand
GCCAGCTCGTGCCAGCCGAGGGCGATGGAGGCCGGGTCGGCCAATACCAGCGTCATCGCCAGGCCACCGGCCGGCGGGTGCAGGCAGCGCAGCCAGCAGATCAGCACAACGGTCATGCCCGCCGCCAGGCAAGCGCTGCCCAGGGTGCGTCCCAACACCCGTGCCACGAGCAGCGCCACCACGGCCGCGCACAGGTAACTGCCCATGATCGACCAGGGTTGCGCCAACGCCCCCGACGACACGGCGAACAACAACACCGCCGACGCCCCCAGTGGGCCCAGCAGATGCAGGGCGACTTCCATGCCAAACACCTGGGCACACACCCAGACACTGAACAGGGCACCCAACGCCATGCCGATGGCGGCGCGGCTCCATTCAGCGGGACGGGTGTTGATGGCGGCAGGTAACCAGCGAGCGAGCATTGAAAAGGGTCCTGAAACGGGGGGCGAAAAAAAGGCCTGCCTGGTTTCCCTGGAAAGCCTTGAACGTTCCAACGTTATTGGGGGAGGAAAGCGTGCAGTGTGCCAACTGGGTTACAGCGACGCCAATGCATATTAATGAGGGTTGAATGCAAAAAATATGTATTCAAGAGGCTTCGCCGAACGGTGTTCGAGCGGCACCCAAGGGCGATGGGGTGCTGATTTTGCCCAGCACAAGGCTATCGAGTTCTTCGTTGAACAAGCGTTTGTGCAGGTTCTCCTGCATACCTGGCTCGTCAGCCAGCGGGCCCTTCAACGCCACCAGTGCGTCGCGTAACCCCATCAGCCGATCCAGTCTCGGCGCCGCTACAGCCAGCCTATCCTCTCGCACGGCATTGACTCCTTGTTGTTATGCAGGTTCGCGACCAGCGTTGTGCCAGACATCGCCTGACGCAGGTGGTAAATAATTAATCCACTTGGCAAGCGAGTCTACAGTTGAGGTTCAGGCGTCGGAAGGCAAAGTGCACCGGCCCTTACGCAAAGCTCTGTAGGTGTTTTCTCGGTGATTTTGATGAAAAACACCCACGGTTTTGTGAGTTGGCGTTATTTCTTACGCGCTCTTTGGAAACACGCTCAGGGAGCGGTGTTTTTCTCCAGATGGAGCAACACATAAGGCGTCTTATCGAACGCTCCAGTGAGCGTCGGTGTGAGCGAACGCAAGCGCGGGTCAGTCAGGTTCTGGAAGTCCTCCTGGCTCATCACCAGCCAGGCCGGCGCCTGAATAGGCTGGAGTTCAACGGGCAATTGGGTAAACAGCGGGACCTTGTCGCAATTGAAGTTGACCATGAACTTGATGGCTTTTGCGTCTTTGCCCAATGCATGCAACACCAGCGGTGCCGGTTGTTGCAGGATCTGCTCCTTGGCCGCCAGCGTGAACGTGCGGGTGTCGTAAAGGCTGCGCTCCAGGGGTTCGACCACTGAGATGTAAGTCGTCCAGACCGCCGCCACCGCAACGAAAGCCGGCCCGACCGCGCGCAGTCGCGCCTTGAACAGTGCCAGCACCGCCAGCCCCTGCAGTACCGCCAGCAGTCCGAACATCAGCCCCAGATCGGCCAGCAGTTCCGGGTAGCGGCGTCGCGCCGCGATCAGGCCGACCGCCAACAGCGCAGGTAGCAGCGTCCACAGCACCAGCATCAAACCGCGCAACCCGCTGAACAGTCGGCCCTGAGCGACCTGGAACGGATACGCAGCAATGATCGCGGCCATTGGCAGCATCGGCAGGATATAACGTGCCTTTTTCGCCTGGGGCACCGACAAGCCAAGCATGACCAAGGCACCGGCCGCCGCGCAGTACAGCACCAGCTTCAGCGCCGGGTCTGCGGCTCGGCGGCCGCCGCTCATCACGGCCAGCAAGACCAGAAGCGCCACCGGGTAGGCCAGTGCGTAGTTGCCCAGGGAACTGGTGAAGTAATACAGCACGCCGCTGGAGCCTTCGCTGCCATCCATGCGCCCCAGAAATTGCATGCGAATCACTTCATGCAGGAAGTCTTCGCCACCGCTGAGCTTGGCCAGCAACAGCAACAGGCCGATACACGCCGCCAGCAACGCGAGCGCTAACAGCCCGAAGCTGAACAATTGCCGCCATTGGCGGTTGATCAAGTAATAGCTGCACAGCACTCCGGTAGGGATGACCAGACCAATCGGCCCGCGAATCGCAAAACCGAGCATCAACAGCGCAAACACCCAGTGCAGACGCTTGGCCGCCGAGAAATGATCATGGGCATAACCCAGGTAAAACACGGCCAGCGTCACCGCCGCCAGCATCTGGTCCAGGGAGACGGCGCGGGTTTCGCTGATAAAGGTGCTGCTGAGCAGCAACATGGCGATGCTCAGCACGCCCCAGCGCTGGGAGTAGGGCGCGGTGAGTCGATACACCAGCACTACGATGCAAGCCGAGGCGACAGCACTGGGCAGCCAGGCCGTGAGGCTGGTGACCTCGCCCAATGGCAGGGACAATAACCAGGTCAGCAGGGTCGAGGTGGCCAGGTAGTCTGCATACGGCTGGCCGTAGGTGGTGGGAAAAAAGCTCGGGCCATGGCGCAGCATCTCCTGGGCAAATACCACGAAGCGCGAGTCGAAGCCGATAATTGCCTGGTGCCAGTTGCCGGCGATGAATAGCACCAGTGCCAGAAGCCCCAAACCCAGTGACTGTAGACGGATTGTCGGATTGAGCAGGGGCGGGTGCGCATTGTTCACTTATCAGCCTGCCTTGGCCTGTGGCATCCAGTTTTGCTGGGGGATCGGCAAGTCGCAGGAGTCACCACGGCCGATAGGGAAATACTTGAAGCCCTTGCGCGTCAGGCGCTCGCCGTCGTACAGATTGCGCCCGTCAAAGATCACCGGGGTTTTCAGGCGCTGGTGGATCAGGTCGAAGTCCGGCGCCTTGAATTGCTGCCACTCGGTGCAGACGATCAGCGCATCGGCGCCGCCCAGGGTGGACTCCGGCGTGCCCATCAGCATCAAGCGCGGGTCATCGCCATAGATGCGCTGGGTTTCCTGCATGGCTTCGGGGTCGAAGGCACGTACGTTGGCGCCGGCCTCCCAGAGCGCTTCCATCAGCACGCGGCTCGGCGCGTCGCGCATGTCGTCGGTATTGGGTTTGAAGGCCAGGCCCCACAAGGCGAACGTCTTGCCGCGCAGGTCACCCTTGAAGAACGCGTTGATACGCTCGAACAGCTTGCCTTTCTGGCGCTGGTTGATCGCTTCCACGGCTTCGAGCAGGTCGCTGGAGCAGTTGGCCTGCTTGGCGCTGTGGATCAGGGCGCGCATGTCTTTGGGAAAGCATGAGCCGCCATAGCCGCAACCTGGATAAATGAAGTGGTAGCCGATGCGCGAGTCGGCACCAATGCCCAGGCGCACGGCTTCGATGTCGGCGCCCAGGTGTTCGGCCAGTTCGGCGATCTGGTTGATGAAGCTGATCTTGGTGGCGAGCATGCAGTTGGCGGCGTATTTGGTCAGTTCGGCGCTGCGCAGGTCCATGAAGATGATGCGGTCATGGTTGCGGTTGAACGGTGCGTACAGTTCGCGCATCACCTCCCGTACTTCTTCGCGCTCGCAACCGATGATGATGCGGTCCGGGCGGCGGCAGTCGGCCACGGCCGAGCCTTCCTTGAGAAATTCCGGGTTGGAGACGATATCGAATTGCAGCTCACGGCCGGCGGCGCGCAGGTTCTTGCGGATGTGGTCGCGCAAGGTATCGCCGGTGCCCACCGGCACCGTGGATTTTTCCACCAGGATCACCGGTGCCACGCGATGGCGGGCGACTGCATCACCCACCGACAGCACATATTTGAGATCGGCCGAACCGTCTTCATCCGACGGCGTGCCCACCGCAATGAACAGCACTTCACCGTGCTCGACGGCAAGTTTTTCGTCGTAGGTGAAATGCAGGCGTCCGCTTTCCAGGTTTTCCTTGACCATGGCCGCCAGGCCGGGCTCGAAGATGGTCACGTGGCCCTTCTGCAGCGACTCGACCTTGCGCTGGTCAACGTCCATGCAAATAACATCGTGACCGACTTCGGCTAATACCGTGGCCTGTACCAGGCCGACGTAACCACTACCAAATACACTGATTTTCATGGGGTATTCCTGGGACTTGAGGTGCTAGCACGACGAGAGTTGATGACCAGTACGCCGAGGATGACCAACGCCACCCCCAGGGTTTTCGAAAGCGAAAAGTGTTCGTTGAAGACCGGCAGGCAGGCCGCCAGCAGGTACACCAGCGCGTAGCTGATGCTGAGCAGTGAATACGCACGCCCCAGGGGCAGGTGCTTCAGCGCGCCGAGCCAGCAGAGCATCGACAGCGCATAAGCGATGATCGCCAGGATCACCACGCAAAGAGCGCTGGGGTCGATGCTGCCGGTGCTCAAGGCGTTCGGCCACTGATCCGGCAGCGGCAGCCGCGTCATGCTCCAGCGCATGCCCAATTGGGCGGCGCTGACCAGGCCGACGCTGCCCAGGGCCAGGGCGAAACCGCGTGTCCGGCTCATACCTGGCGCCCCAACAGCACGACACCCGCGATGACCAGCACCACGCCCAGCCAGTGGCGGCCATCGATGGGCTCGGCAAACACAAAGCGCGCCATCAGCGTGACCAACACAAAGTTCAGGCTGAGCATCGGGTAGGCAATGCCCACTTCCAGGCGCTGCAGCACCAGCAACCACACCAGCAAGCCGAGGCCCAGGCACACCAGCGCCGACCACAACCAGGGTGAGCGCAACTTCAGCGCCCAACCGTCGGGCACGTCACGCCAGCTTTCCACGGCAAACTTCTGCGAGACCTGGCCCATGCAGGTGAGCAGGCAGGCCGTGAGCAATAGAAGCAAGGTGATCATGGCGCGACCTGCGGGAAAATCAGAATCACGATATTGCCTTGGGCATACCGCTGGCCGTCCGCGGGCAGCAGTGCGAGTTCTTCCTTCTCGCCCTGGCTGTTGACGCGCATCACCACGCCCACCGCACCGCTGCGGCGGGTTTGCGCCATCCAGGCCTGGATTTGATTGCGGTCAACCAGGCGCTGGGCGGTATCGGCGTAGGCCAGCCCGTATTTCACCTCGCCAGAGGTGTTGTAGAGGGTGATGTCGGGCCGTTTCAGCCGCCAGGCCAGCGCTGCGGACGCACCCAGGTCGTTGCTCAACAGCGCAACGGAGGGCTTGAGTTCTTCGGCGTGATCGATGATGAACTGGTCCGGCGTCTTGTTATAAACCACCGAATGGGGCAGGGCGGCGGGCAACAAGACCACCAGCAAGCCACTGCCGATCAGCGGCGCGGCCCACAGTTTCACCGGGCGTACTGCCTGCAGCAGGTTGGCCAGGATCCAGCCGAACACGCCGATAAATACCAGCACCAGGCTGAGGGTTTCCTCACCGGGTTCGTACAGCGGCTTCTTCCATTGGAACCAGATGAGCGCCAACAGCACGAGCACACCGATCGCCAGGTTCAACCAACCGTTGATGCGCAATACGCGGCCCCGGCCTTGAGCGAGCTTGTCACTCAACGTTGAACCCATCAGCAATGCCAGGGGCAGCAGGCACGGCATGATGTAGGAGGGCAGCTTGCCCTTGGCCAGACTGAAGAATGCCAGGGGCATCAGCAGCCACAGCAGCAGGAACGCGGTTTTCGGCAGGCGCTTGTCCGACCATGCCTGCTTGAGCGTGGACGGCAACAGCGCAACCCACGGCAACGTGAAAGCGATCAGCAACGGCAGGTAGTACCAGAACGGTTCGGCATGCTGGGCATCTGCACCGGCGAAGCGCTGGATATGCTCATGCCAGAAGAAGAAGTGCCAGTAATCCGGCTCTTGCAGGTGCACGGCCAATGCCCAGGGCAAGCTGATCAGGATCGCCACGGCCACGGCCACCGGGCCGAATTTGAACAGTTCAACCGAGCGCTTCTGCCAGAGCGCGTAGGGCAGGGCGATCAATACCGGCAGCAGCCACGCCAGAAAGCCTTTGGTCATGAAGCCCATGCCGCAGGCCAGGCCCAACAAGGCCCAAGCCCCCAGTCGAGCACGACGGGTAGTGCTGTCGAAGCAGAACCACAAGGCAGCGCCGGTCAGGTTGACCCAGAACGTGAATTGAGGGTCCAGGTTGGCGTAGCCACCCAGCATCGCCACGCTGACGAAACTCATGTACAGCACGCAGCTGACCAGGCTTTTTTGCGGGTCGTTCCACAAGCGGCGTGATACCAGATAAACCAGCAGAATGCTCAGCCCGGTGCTCAAGGCCGAGGCAAAACGCACTCCGAACAGGTTCTGCCCGAAGATCGCCTGGCCCAGCGCAATCATCCAGTAGCCGGCGGCGGGTTTTTCGAAGTAGCGAATGCCCATGAAGTGCGGCGCGGCCCACTTGCCGGTGAGCAGCATTTCCTGGCTGATCTGCGCATAGCGGGTTTCATCGGGAATCCACAGCCCGTGGGTCGCCAGCGGTAACAGGTAAACCACCCCGAACGCCAACAAAAGCAGGGGCAATGCCCAGCGACGGATCATGCCTGCTGTACTCCAAGCCAGCCCTCGCGGCCGCTCAATGCGCCACGCACCAACTGTTGCTGGGGCAGGGTGGTCACATCTGCAGGCAGCAGCTCGCCCAGGGGTTTGAAGTCGATGCCGCGCTGCCCTGCCTGGGCGAGCAACTGGCGAAAATCATTGGCCATCAGAATCCCTTCTACTTCTGCGTGGATCGTGTAGACGTTCAGCGTCGAGGCGCTGAACCGATCCAGGATGAAACGGTTGAAGTCTGTGGCAGCCACCACCGGCCCGACGACTTCGTCGAAGGTCGGCAGGTCCACCGGAATTTGTGGGGTGCCCGCGCTGCCATCGGCCAGGGTCGGTCGAAACAGGCAGGTGCCCCGGCAATCGCTGTTGTAGCGAAAATTGAAGGCTTGTTTGGCTTGCACCACACGTTCATCGGCGCGCCAACCGGCGGCCGCCGAACAGTCGATACGCTCGCCAAGGATGTCGCTCAGGGTGTCCACGCCGCGCCGGATCTGCTCGACCAGCTGTGCGTCGCTCCAGCGCCCGGTATTGGCCTGCCAGCCATGGTGATCCCAGGCGTGCAGGCCGACTTCATGCCCGGCGGCCTTGGCCTGGCGCATCAGATGCCCCAGGTCGCGGCCAATCGGTTTGCCCGGCCAGGCGGTGCCGGCCAGCAAAATGTCCCAGCCATACAGGCCGGCGGCATTGGAACGGAGCATTTTCCACAGGAACTGCGGGCGGATCAGGCGCCACAAGTGGCGCCCCATATTGTCCGGCCCGACGCTGAAGAAAAACGTCGCCTTGACCCCGGCTTCGTCCAGGGACTCGAGCAGCCGCGGCACACCATCACGGGTGCCACGGTAGGTGTCGACGTCGATGCGAAGGCCTGCCTGCATTACTTTTTATCCGCTATTTCAAGCATGGCTTCACGCAGGAAGAAATCCAGCGTGTTGCCGATGGTTTCGCTCATCTCCACGGTCGGCTCCCAGTTCAGCAGGCGCTTGGCGTTGTCGATGCTTGGCTTGCGGTGGGCCACGTCCTGGTAACCGGTGCCGTAGAACGCCTTGCTCTCCACGTCGCGGAAACCGGCGAACGGTGGGAAGTTGTGGCGCAGCGGGTGCGCTTCGAACTGACGCAGCAGCTCTTCGCCCAACTGGCGGATGCTGGCTTCGTTTTCCGGGTTGCCGATGTTGATGATCTGGCCGTCGCAGACACCGTTTTCGTTATCGATTATGCGCGCCAGGGCTTCGATGCCGTCGGCGATGTCGGTGAAGCAACGCTTCTGCTCGCCACCGTCGAACAGGCGGATCGGCGTGCCTTCCACCAGGTTCAGGATCAATTGGGTGATGGCACGGGAGCTGCCGATACGCGCCGAGTCCAGGCGATCCAGGCGCGGGCCCATCCAGTTGAACGGACGGAACAGGGTGAATTTCAGGCCCTTGTCGCCGTAGGCCCAGATCACGCGGTCGAGCAGTTGCTTGGAGACCGAGTAGATCCAGCGTTGCTTGTTGACCGGGCCGACCACCAGATTGGAGGTGTCTTCGTCGAAGTACTGGTCCTGGCACATGCCATAGACTTCGGAAGTCGATGGGAAGATCACGCGCTTGTTGTACTTGACGCAGTAACGCACCAGCTTGAGGTTTTCTTCGAAATCCAGCTCGAACACGCGCAGCGGGTTGCGGGTGTATTCGATCGGGGTGGCGATGGCCACCAGCGGCAGCACCACGTCGCATTTCTTGATGTGGTACTCGATCCACTCGGTGTGGATGCTGATATCGCCTTCCACATAGTGGAAGTTGGGGTGGCTGCGCAGGCGCTCGATGGCGTCGGAGCCGATATCCAGGCCGTAGACTTCGTAACGGTCGTCGCGCAGCAGGCGCTCGGACAGGTGATTACCGATAAAGCCGTTCACCCCCAGGATCAACACACGGGTGCGGCGTGGCTTGCGGCCCGACTCGGCGCCGCGCAGCACGGAACCGTCCACCAGGCCCAGTTCATCGGCCAGGGAAGGGCCGGCCAGGTACAGGCCGTTGTCGTTGCGCTGGCCGAACTTGACCACCAGTGAGTCTTCGCCACAGGCAATGCGCAGCGGGTTGACGCTGATTACGCGGCCCGGCGCCAAACCGTCGTTGCCTTTGACCACCTCGGCCTGCCACACGATGAGCTTGTGCTCGCCGACCGCGCAAAAGGCGCCAGGGTAAGGTTGCGTTACGGCGCGGACCAGGTTGAACAGTTGTTCGGCGGGGTTTTTCCAGTCGATCTTGCCATCGGCGGCGGTACGGCGACCAAAGCAGGTCGCCTGGCTTTCGTCCTGGGCCGTTTCGCTCAGTTTGCCCAGGGCCAGTTGCGGCAGGGCGTCGCGCAGCAGGTTGCTGGCGGCATCACGCAGTTTGGCGTGCAGGCTCAGGCCGGTGTCGCTGCGCTCGATGCTGACTTTCTGCTGGGCCAGGATCGCACCGGCATCGGCACGCTTGACCATGCGGTGCAGGGTCACGCCGGTTTCGGTTTCACCGTTGACCAGCACCCAGTTGGCCGGTGCGCGGCCACGGTATTTGGGCAGCAGCGAACCATGCAGGTTGAACGCGCCGTGGCGGGCGGTGGCCAGCAGTGGCTCGCTCAACAGGTTGCGGTAGTAGAAGGAAAAGATGAAATCCGGGTTCAGCTTGGCGATGCGTTCGACCCACAACGGGTGGTTAGCGTCTTCCGGAGCGTGCACCGGGATACCGTTGCGGGCACACAGCTGGGCGACGGAGCCGTAGAAGTTGTTTTCCTTGGGGTCATCGGCATGGGTGAACACCGCAGCGATGTCGTAACCCGCATCGAGCAGGGCTTCAATACCGGCACAGCCAATATCGTGGTAGGCGAAGACAACGGCTTTTGAACTCATGACTGGACCTGATCGGAAGTAGAAGTAGAAGTATGGGAAGACACCAGGCCATCAACGACGACCACGGGAGCCGGTGCTGCCGGTTGGTTGCGCAGCACTTTTTCAATGAAGAAACGCGGGCGGGCCCGCACATCGCTGTACATGCGGCCCAGGTATTCACCCAGCAGGCCCATGCCGATGAACTGGCCACCGGTGAACACGAAGAGCACGGCAAACAGCACGAACAGGCCGTCACCCGCCCAGCCGGCACCGAAGGCCAGGCGCATGACGATCAGCGCAATGGCAAACAGCACGCCCAGCGCCGCCAGGCTGAAACCGACGATGGACAGCAGGCGCAATGGCGTGGTGGTCATGCAGGTGAGCAGGTCGAACATCAGGCTGATCAGGCGCATGGCGCTGTATTTGGATTCGCCGTGTTCACGCTCGGCGTGGTGCACCAGGATTTCCGTGGTGTGACGGGCAAAGCCGTTGGCCAGGATCGGGATAAAGGTGCTGCGCTCGCGGCAGGCAAGCATCGCGTCGACAATGGTGCGGCGGTAGGCGCGCAGCATGCAGCCGTAGTCAGTCATGGCCACGCCGGTGGAGCGCTGCACGGCCAGGTTGATCAGGCGCGAAGGCCAGCGACGGAACGCCGAATCCTGGCGATTGTTACGCACCGTGGCGACCACGTCGTAGCCCAGGGCGGCTTGTTCCACCAGGCGCGGGATTTCTTCCGGCGGGTTTTGCAGGTCGGCGTCGAGGGTAATCACCACTTCGCCCCGGCACTGCTCGAAACCGGCCATGATTGCCGCATGCTGGCCGTAGTTGCGGTTGAGGATCACCGCGACCACGTTGCTGCCATCTTCGGCGGCGGCGTCTTCGAGCAACTGCGCCGAATCGTCGCGGCTACCGTCATCCACCAGGATTATTTCGTATTCGTAAGCCAACTGTTTGCAGGCGGCCGTGGTGCGGCGCAGCAATTCGGGCAGGCTCTCTTGCTCGTTATAGACCGGAATAACGATCGATACGCAATGAATAGGGTAGGGTTTCAAAGATTCAAGACCTCGGCTGGAGCAACTTGGAGCGCGAAAAACAGCAGCGTTTATTGGGCGAAACTACAGCCCGCAGATGACAAAGCGGCGATAAAGATAAAGCGTAATCAACAGCTTAGTCGATTAACCCCGGATTGCTCTGAAGTGTCGCATACAAGGTTAAGCGCAAAAATGTTCAACGAATATGAAAGGCGGATGAAAAACTCGTTTATTTGACAGGTAGACAGCTAGGGTTCAGCTATGTGGCCAAGGTGTTAAACCTTGTAATTTTCAGGCAGATAGGAACAGCCCGCCGAGTATTTGGTTCACGTGGGCAGCACCCGTGATGGGCGCTGTGTATCTATTCAACAATCTTCTCTGCATTGCCCTTCAAGTGCCGGTAAAGTAAGCCATCTCTTGCCAGGGTACTCGGATGAATAGCGTGCAGCTTTTACGCGGCCAGTTGCGGCCGGTGTTGATGGGATTGTGGGTATGCGTCGCCTGTGTCACGGCCGTGCGGGCCGATGAAGGCGTGGCCCTGGCGAACATTGATCAGGTACCCGAAGGTGTCGAAGTGCGTGGCAAGCAAGTCGCCGCCTATACCTGGGACGACCGCCAGGGCAAAAACCTGCTGGTGCTGGCCGAACAGGTCGGCGAGCGGGACGACGATGGCACCCAGTCGGCCT
This sequence comes from Pseudomonas sp. 34 E 7, assembly GCF_900005715.1. Lineage (NCBI taxonomy): Bacteria > Pseudomonadati > Pseudomonadota > Gammaproteobacteria > Pseudomonadales > Pseudomonadaceae > Pseudomonas > Pseudomonas sp. 34 E 7. The sequence continues at coordinate 4,153 of NZ_CVTX01000064.1, read as the reverse complement.
TTGTCTACGCGGCCCAATACCTGCTGGCGGGCGAGCATCCCAAGCGCGTGTGGATGCTCTATGACGACGTACGCCAGTGCCAGTTCGACGCCAGGCTGCACTTTGACAGGGCGGCTACCCAGGTCACCGACCTGCTGGGTGACGGCAATACCCAGGCGACCGTTGGCTATTCGCGCACCTGTACCAGCGACGTCAGCCCGAATGAATTCAAGTTGATCATGCATGTCGGCAAGTCGGAGAAGTATCGCCTGCGCGGCGTTGACCGCTACGGCGCAGCCTGGTGGGACGAGGACGCCGGTGCCTTGCGCGGCATGCCGTTGCCGACCGATTGCAGCGTGGCCGCCCAGCAGGCGCTGGTCAGCCAGTACAAGGAGCAGGGCACCGAACTGCCGCTGCCAGGCTGCTACGCCGACGAGAAGGATTTCGCCAAGGCGCCGGACAGTTACCTGACCTTCATGCGTCGCCACTGGTTTGCCCTGATGCAGAAACAGGACGCCGATTGGAGCCAATCCCAGGCTCAACCTCAGCCATCTGCCGAAGAAGAAGAGGTGGCGCCTTGATTTGATGGCAGGGCCGATACTGCGCTAGACTCGGCCTTCGCCAATCAATAAATATCACGATGAATCAATGGATTGCTTGTGATATTTAATCCAAAGGCTGATCTACCTTGACTGAGTCCATCCGCAACCCGCTGACCCTCTACCTCACCCGCCTAGCGCCCTCCAGCCAACTGACCATGCGTTACGTGCTGCAGGACGCCGCCGACCGCCTCGGCCTTGACGAGGTCAACCTGGACGACATCGACTGGCACCTGCTGCAGCCCGAACAGGTGATTGCCTTGGTCGCCGCGTTGCGTGAGGACGGCTATGCGCCGAACACCTCGTCCCTGTATGTGAATGCCGTGCGCGGGGTGATGAATGAAGCGTGGCGGATGAGCCTGATCAGCCAGGAACATCTGTTGAAGATGCGTTCGGTCAAGGCCGCGTCCGGTACACGGCTGGGGCAGGGACGCAACCTGCGCCGCACGTTGATCCGCGAAATGATGGAAGTCTGCGCCGCCGACCCACGCCCCCAGGGCCTGCGCGATGCCGCCGTCATCGGCCTCCTGTACGGCTCGGGCATGCGCAAATCGGAGTCGGTCAACCTTGACTTGGCGCAGATCGACTTTGAGCAGCGCAGCTTGCGCGTGATTGGCAAGGGCAACAAAGAACTGGTCAAATACGCGCCGAACTGGGCATTCGCCAAGCTGCAGGCCTGGCTGGAGTTCCGTCGCGGGCAACTCAAGGAAGGCGAAGAGGACGACACGTTCCTGTTCAACCGCATTCGACGCGGCAGTCATATCACCCGGGAACGTATCACCAAGCACGCGATTTACTACATCGCCCGCCAGCGTGGGGACCAAGTGGGCGTCAAGATCATGCCCCATGACTTCCGTCGCTCATTCATCACGCGGGTGATCGAGGAACATGACCTGTCGATTGCGCAAAAGCTGGCCCATCACACCAATATCCAGACCACCGCCAGCTATGACGTACGTGACGACAACGAGCGGCGGCGGGCGGTGGACCGCTTTGATTTGTAGGCGTGGCGCGGCGATCAGGCGCTCGCCAGGTGTGGCGGCAAGCGGCGCAGCGTCCACAGCACGGTAAGCATGGCGGCGGTCGCGCACAGCGCGATGCCCACCAGCATTGGCGCGGGCGTATGGTCGGCAAACAGCCCCACCAGCGTCATGGAGACAGCGGCGGTGACCATCTGAATCGCGCCCAGCAGGGCCGATGCCGAACCTGCCACCGCGCCATGGTCTTCCAGCGACAACACGCCGGCGGCCGGTAATAACAGGCCGAGAAAGCCGAAGCCGATAAACAGCAGGGTCATCATCAAGACCAGGTGATTGCCCCACAGTGTCGTGGCCGCCAGCAGCGCCATCACGGCTGCCACGGCAATCACCGACCAGCGGATCAGCGGCGGCAGGCCAAAACGCGCACTCAGGCGTGCCGTCAGTTGGCTCATGGCAAAGAATGACGCCGCATTCACTGCAAAACACAGGCTGAATTGCGTCGGTGTCAGGCCGAAGTATTCGATGTACACGAACGGCGCGCTGCCGATGAACACGAAGAACGTGGCCAGTCCAAAGCCGCTGACTACCGATAACCCGGTGAACACCGGATCGCGGAGGAGGGCGCCGTAGCTGCCGAATGCACTGCCCAGGGTCTTGCCCAGACGCCGCTCCGCCGGATGGGTTTCCGGCAGTTGCACGATCGTCATCACCAGACACAGCAGCGCCACCACTGCCAATGCGGCAAACACCTCGCGCCAGCTCCACAGCGAAATCACCAGGCTGCCGGCCAATGGCGCAAGGATCGGCGAAACGCTCATCACCAGCATCAACAAGGCCATCAAGCGTGCCGCTTCATGGCCGGTGTACAGGTCGCGGACAATCGCCCGTGGAATCACCATCCCCGCGCATGCGCCAAAGGCCTGCACCGCGCGAAAGCCGATCAGCACTTCGATGCTGGGGGCCAACGCACAGCCGATGCTGCCCACGGTAAAGATCACCAACCCTGCATAGATCGGCAATTTGCGCCCAAAGACATCGCTGATCGGGCCGTAGAACAGCTGGCACACGCCGATGATCATGAAGAACACGGTCAGGCTCATCTGCACGGCGGCCGGCGACGCGTTGAGACTGGCGCCAAGGGTTGGCAGCGCCGGCAGGTAACTGTCGATGGCAAACGGTCCGACGGCGGTGATCAAGCCCAACAGCAGGGCGAGGTGGGCGATGCTTCTAGGCATGGGCAAGTCCGGGCAAAGACGCCCAGCTTAAGGGATTGGCACAGATCCGCAAACTTGGGCTTCACTAACCGAGGCCCGTGCCGATAACGGTACTAACGACGCTCGAACGGTTGGTTTCCCAACCGGCGGTCCAGGTATGGGGATACCAGATGACGATCAAACTACGCTTGATGCTGTTGATTGCGACCGGGCTGCTGACCGCCTTGATCATGAGCCTGGCCGGCTACCTGGGAAATTCCCGGATGGGCGCCGCCGTGCAGGACAATGAAGTCAGCATGACGGTGCTGCGCAACCATATGGAAGCCGACATGATGCACGACGCCCTGCGTGCCGATGTGTTGTCTGCCATGCTGGTGGGGTTGGGCAAAAGCACCAGCACGCCGGCCGACGTCAGCGCCTCGCTCAAGGAGCATGCCGAGCATTTCCGGCAGATGCTGGCGGATAATTTCCAGCTGCCGCTGGACGACACCATCAAGGCCAGCCTGGAAAAAATCAAACCCAGCCTGGAGACTTACGTCAGCGCCGGCGAGCGTATCGTCGCGCTGGCCCTGGCCAACCCCGAGGCGGCGCGTGGGGAGCTTGAGACCTTCAATGCAGCGTTCAGCCGGCTGGAGGAACAGATGGCCACGCTGAGTGAGCTGATCGAAACCAATACCCAGCGAACCAGCAGCGGTACCCGGCAAGCGGTCAGCAATTCCAACTGGATCCTGGGTGTGGTTTTTGGCGCCAGCCTCTTGCTGTTGCTGGCACAAGGACGCTGGGTGATCATGAGCATCATGGGGCCATTGCGCACCGCCAGCCGGATTGCCGACAGCATCGCGCACGGCAACCTGAGCGAACCGATTGTCGAGCCGCGCAACCAGGACGAAGCCAGTACGCTGATTCGCAGCCTCGCCACCATGCAGCGCGATTTGCGCGGCATGATCGACGTGGTGCGCAGCAATGCCCATGAGGTCAACGGTGTAAGCGAACGCCTGAGCCAGGGCTGTCATGAGGTGGCGGGCAGCAGCCAGCAGCAAAGCGAGGCCGCCAGCACCATGGCCGCCGCCGCGAGTGAAATGACCGCCAGCATCGAAGAAATCACCCGTCATGCCGGGCAGGCGCTGGACATGGCCAACCAGGCTGAAACCCTGGCCAAGGACGGCGGCCGGATCATTCATCAAGTGGTCAGCGACATGGACGGCATCGCGCGTTCGGCACAGCAGTCGGCCCAGGTGATCCGCACCCTGGACAAAGAATCCGAAGCAATCTTCAGCATTATCCAGGTGATCAAGGGCATCGCCGACCAAACCAACCTGCTGGCCCTGAACGCCGCCATCGAAGCCGCCCGCGCCGGCGAGCAGGGCCGCGGCTTCGCCGT
>NZ_CVTX01000124.1:0-4982 GCF_900005715.1 Pseudomonas sp. 34 E 7 | reverse complement strand
TGGCCGGGAGCTGCGGTACGCAACTGAAAGCTTCCGGCCCAAAAAAGCGGCTCCGAATCGCCGAATGAAGGCTAAGAAACCTGATCACCTATCACTATGATGGGTGCTCCGAAGGTTACATCAGATAGCCGAGTAGCCTCAGCTAATGCCCGTAAAGGGGCAGGCAAATCGAAAAGTGTCAGTGGATTCAGTGGGCGGCATTGCAGCTCATACCCCCTCAAGGCCTGGCGTGAATCGCGATGAACGTCTGACCAGTCGTACGCGAAGAACCCACGTTTGGCAAATTCAACGAAAGCGTTTACGCCAGCCCTGGCAGTGACCCGATCTACATCGGACACCTCCGGCAATGAAAGGACAAATTCTTCGGAGTTTTCGACGGAGGGCATTGCGGAATCAGGAACCGGCCCCGGCCCCCCCGTAGTGAAGAGCGCAACCTGCCCGACGGCGTCGGTGGCGACCCATCCAACATCAAAGTCCTGGAGAACGAAGGGAGCCACCATTTGCACCTACTTTATAAAAAGGGACGAGTTGATTTCCTAACTCTACTTGCCAGCCCAGAGTGTGTAAAAGCGCGTCGGCAAACTCTTAAAGCGGGAAGAAATTCGACGAGTTCATTGCCCCAGCTTTAAACATCAGGTTCTGGCCGATTACTGCCCGCTACGACAGGCAGAAATCGGCCAATAGCGGAAAGTTGGTGACTAGAAAAGTCGAAAGCGGAACGAGCCATCGAGACTGCGGCGACTACGCCCTATCTATTCGCCCGGAGTAGCAACCCTGCTTGGCATTGTGAACGTGAATGTAACTAACCCCTGGATCAGCAAACATCCGAGTAACAACAGGTTCTATCGCTATTCCATCTACGACGTCGGCATTGAGCATCATCCCATCATCAGTGAATGCACGAAGTGATAGCAGACGGATTCGCATAGACTCGGGTATCTGATCGACTGCGTCATAAGCTTGCGTAGCCCACTCCCTTATGAAGATCGCATGTGAGGCACGGTATGGCGTCTCGGCTGGCTGAGAGAGATGGTTGAGTAAAAGCACACTCTGACCTAGCTCTGCATCCTTTATTTCGATACGGTCAGGAAAGCCTGGGTTGCTGTCGACCATGTAACGCTTTATCCCGAGAGATGCTAGCTCTTGGTCGGGCAATCCAAACAGTGACTGGAATGGCTCGGGGGAAAGGCCAGTTATACGAAACGCCATGGTTAAACTCCTATTAGTTGGAGTCGTATCAGGCTGGAATTCGTCCAGCACTTACTATCCGTTTCTTGCTGCCTTATTCAAGCTGACCGAGACCGACTGCTTAGGGTCGAAAGCGGTCGTCAGTGAGCGGCAGCTATCGGCCAGAAGCAGACGGACCGTGAATGTCAGAAAGCGACCGGTCCCTGACCGACCCGAAGAATCAGCGCCTGGTCACCGGACGCACTGATCAGGGTGTCGTCAGTTACCGAAAGTGCGTGAGTCTGGAGGGAATCGCATAGCTCTGACAGAAGCCCTTGAACGACGCTGAAGGATAAATCGGACTAACAAGCGCCGAACTTAAGTGATAAAGGATGGACGTGAACGGCTTTCCTGAAAAGCTGCCCTCAATTGTGAAGGACTCGTCCTTCACAACACCCCTTGGATGCACCCGGGAGCACCAGCTTAAGGACCTGAGGACCAATCCTTCATCCCCGATATCCAGAACTTCATCGACGTTTGCCAAATTATCAGTGCGGGAGCCTACCGGCTTTAAGATGATGATGTCATAGCTCATACGTTTTCCTGTGGCCCATCCCCCACGTGCGCTTCATCTCACTCGTTAGAGGGGATAAGCAAGTGACCGAAAAAGGTAGACTTGTCGCTGCTAGTCCCAGTCCATTTTAATGTTCTCCTGTTTTCGGAACGCGTCCAGCACGCTCTGGAACTGGGAGCGTTCGAAAGTCAGGCTCGGTATTGAGTCGTACCAATCAACAGCAGGGGATTGCAGCGTAATTAAATCCTTCAGCAAGCCAAATCGGCGCCACTGGACATAGTGCTCACCGGCATGCTGCTCAGCGACTATGACGGTACAAGTCAGATCCAAGTCATCAGAGCAAACAAGTAGTGGAACCAGGTCCGCCAGCCCGGCGCTGTTGAGTAAATCCGGTCCCATACCAAACAGGTGTCTTTATCGCTGTACAAGCCTGAATGAGCGGCTACCAAGTGTAGCTCAGCTTCTCGATTGTGCCGAGGTAGCCAAACCTCCATAGGTACTCCGTCAACGGCAAAGGTCGGATAGAAATCCAGGCTGTGTTTAGATTTATGGCTTGCAATAGATAGCAGATTATTCATTCTGACCCTCGAATCCCTGAAGTTTACAGAGATTACTTTCCCTAGATGCGGACGGCTTCTAATCGCCGACACCCGAAAAATTCAGAGTTTTGTGATCCGAACGATATGGCTCGCATGAGCATCTTCTATTCGATTGAAGCCGCAGCGCAGGTAAAAAGCGCTCCCCTCCAAGGTATCGGTGTAGAGACGCACACGCTCAAAATGCACCGCGGCGTGGGCAAGCAATGCGTTAACCAATCTGCGGCCAACCTGTTGCCCGCGTGACGCAGGCGCCACATACACACGTCGCAGCCTTCCTGTACGGTCATGGGTGAACGGATCAACCGACAGGCCTCCAATGCCCACAAGTTGCTGGTTCAGATAAGCCGCCATGAGGCATTCGCCAGGCGCATCAAAGCGATGGGTGCCTGACTGCCATTCTGAAGTCAGTCGGGTGAGAAACCTGAAGCCTTCTGCAACTGCCGCTTTTTCCAGGTCGAGGATTTGGGGCGGCAGATGCGTGATCCGTTGAATCTCCATTGAGTTCAATCTTCTCTGATCGGGCGCGAACCCCTTCTGAGGTCTCTGGGGATATTGACTTGGGCCGTGGGCACGCCAGTGGCGGCTATCGACCCAGCCGGTGTGAAAACGCAGACGTCAAATCACAGTTTTGCTGCTTATAAAAAGCGGCACACATTTGAAGCCGGCCTTGACTATAAACTCCGTGACATAAGGTATTGCTCTTTCCCCCAAGCCTCAAAGCGCTCCAATACTTTCCAGCCAAGCTTGGTGTAATAACTGCTCTGGTTGTGCGTGTGCAAGTACAAGGTAGTGAACCCAGCGTCTCGTGCATGGACACAGATGCCTTCATTTACTGCACTGCGAGCCCCCTCTTTCGAGCTTCAGGTGTGACGAACACACACGCAAGCCAAGGACCTAGATCCGGCCGGTCAGACAGGTCATTACTGGCAAGCGTAGCGCCACCTAGCAACTGGTCTCGTTCGGTTGCGATCAGACACTTCCAACTGCCATCACGCTGCCCATCAAAGAACTCGTGTTGCCAACTCGAAAGAGATTGCTGCGTAAACTCATAATTGAATTCCCGATAAAGCCATTCGGCCATAACGTCGCACTTGTCCATTTGTTTATCGAGCCAATCCACTCGCAGCATCTGAAACGCTCCTTATATATTCGTCACGCCGGTAGGATTCTGGACAATCATACAGCCGTCTGCCTGCGGCACAGACTATGTCGAAGCCATATCCATACTGGTTTCCCTGCTCACCCTCATACTGGCTTGGCCCAACGTTGCCGGCAGGGCTTGTAATGGACCTGGCCGGAGCATGGGCTACGCATGGTTACGGTGCAGGTGCCGGCAACTTCTGGCACCACTTGATAGAACGTAGCGCTTCCTCGGCAGGCACAAGCGCGTAGCGCGAGTAATACATTGTTCCACCGAAACGCCCCTCGTCGATTTCGCCCAAGGTCTGCCCGTCCGTGTAGGCCGAAGTGCTGAGCTGGTCTGCGATGTAATACACCTTTCCATTCTCGACGGTGATATCGAAACGCTTGTTAACCATACCGCTTATTATCGGTGGCGAGGTGGAAGCGACGCTGTGCTTGCCGGCGGGAATGTCGGCTTTGAAAAAACTCCCGGAGGGCAAGCTGCCAATTGCGCGACCATCGACCAGAATGGTCGGAGCGACCCCGCTACCGATGCTGGCGGAAGTACGATAGAAGTAGACCGTGGCCTCGTCCGGACGAGGTTCTGCCGGTGATGTGAAGAATGGTTGGCCTGTGAGGTCCGGACCGCTGATGCAGCCGGTCAGTGAGGCCAGGCCTGCGAACAGGCTGGCCCAGAGGAGCGTACAGCACTTCATGGCATGAAATTCCTTGAAAGTGGATCAATGGGCGTCGGGGCCGATGACGGTCACCAGTACCGGATTCAGAGCGTGCACAGCCCTTTACCGAAGTCAGTGGCATCAGAACTCGGCCACGGCGCAAAACCGCTCTTTGCCGTCATATTCACGATGTTCCGATCCTTGAGCATCGGGTACTTGCGCTTGAGCGCCTGCACAGTGCTCTCGGCATTGTTCACGTTGGACAGGCAAAAACGCAGGGCATCGGAGCGCAGGTCGCCGATATAGAGAATTTCCCCGGCCTTCACCGAGAAAACCGCAGGCACAGGGCGCGGCATCGATTTTCCCGCGTAATACACGTAATGCCACCGCGTGTACTCATACTCACCAGGCGGCACTTCATACATGAAGTAATGGCCCAGCACAGAGGGCGATGGCTGATCATCTTCATTGCCCAGCGTCGTCAGCCGTATTGCGGTACCGGGTGCTCCCTGGTGGTCGATTTCAACCACCAGCCCATGGGGCTGCATCATCGGAAAGCTCTCACCAATCGAACCCACGATGATCGCCTTACTCGGGTCAGGTGCGTGCTTGCCGTCGTAGCGTGACGTCGCGCACCCGGACAGAAGGGTTGCGCAGAGCGCGACCGCGCCCCAGACGAGATATTTACTGCTGACTTTCCCTAGCATTGGTCTTTTTTCCGATCAGTAATCTTGCAGTTTGTAGAGCCCAGCCGAGCGAACCAAACGTTCGTACACCTGGTACTTCGTTGTTGGCTCGGCCGAACCTATTGTCCAGCTACCCGCACCTTGATAACAACCCACT
>NZ_CVTX01000125.1:0-12845 GCF_900005715.1 Pseudomonas sp. 34 E 7 | reverse complement strand
CGCCATCGGCGCCACGGTGGGCACGGTGGGCCTGCTCGACAACCTCGGCCAGCCTGCGACCAATCGCTGGGGCTTTGGCCCGATGATCAGCTGGACAGTGCCAACCAACGGCGCCCGCGCGCGCATTCACGAAGCCGAAGCCGCGACCCAGGGCGCCCTGGCGCATTTCGACGGGGTGGTGCTCAACGCTATCCGCGAAACCCAGACCGGCCTGGCGCAATACACCGCGATGCTGCAGCGCCGTGAAGCGCTGGCCGACGCCGAGCGGTCGGCGCGCGAGGCGGCGGACCAGACTCATCGCTTCTTCCAGGCCGGGCGCGAGTCGTTTCTCGCCGATCTGCAGGCGACCCGCACCTACACCGCCATGCGCGCGCAATTGGCGGCGGCCAACACCCAGGTTGCGATGAGCCAGATCGACCTGTTCCTCGCGCTGGGCGGCGGCTGGGAAAGCGGACGAACGCAAGGGATAAAACCCGGCAAATCGTGAGGTGATAGCTATGCTTTGTCAGGTGAGGCGTCGTGAAGCCTCACTCGACACTGCTCGCGTTTGCTCATGGGGATTCCAATAATGAAAAACCCTTATGCTCCCGCTTTCTGGTGCGTGCTCTTCGCACTGGTGCTGTTATCGGCCGCGTATTTCTACGGGGTCATGCTCGCCCACCAACTCGACAAGGCTATGGTCTTTCTCGACAGCGCCTGCCTGGTGATCGGCACCTTGTCCATCGGCGTGGTGGCCTGGGCCTCCTATCAAAACCAACGCGTGAAGCGAAAGTTGCTGGAACAAGGCAAGACCCGCGTCGCAATCTGGGACACCAAGGTGGCCCTGCGCCGTGTCGAAACCGTGTTTGACCGCTATTTCTGGGGCAGCTACTGGCAACCCGGTCGCACGTTCCAGGAAGTCATGGGCGACCTCACCGGCACGCCCCTGGAAAAAAGCCTCGAAGTGCTGAAGACGCAATGCGTCGTGTTGGATCGACAGGTCGCTGACGGCAGGCATTGGCGGAATAACGCGCGGGAATTGTCCGATGTCGCCACGCAAATGGCCCGCGAGCGCTATCAGCTGGATTTCTGCGACCCCAAGACCGACACCCCCGGCAACGCGGTGATACACCGTGAGTTCGAGGTGTTGGTCTACACCTGGACGGCGCGCCTGAAGAGTTTTGATCACCAGTTGGATGAAATAGAGCTGGAGTACTCCTGAACTCCTGATGAACGGATCCCTCTGAAAGGCTGGGCCGTTTGCGCCCGCCAGTGCTAATCTTCCCCAGCCTTTCGGCCACACGGGCCACTACTGTAGGAGCGGGCTTGCTCGCGAAAAACCTCAACGATAACGCGTGCATTCTGAATAAACGCGGTGCCTATGAGTTCTTCGCGAGCAAGCTCGCTCCTACAAGGACCCCTCCGGGGTTCAAGGAAGACAGCCCACTTCTCACAGGATTTGATCAGGTCACTTCATGAATAAGCCAGCAGTCGTTCTTTTGGGTTTTGTTGTCGCCGTTGGCGTCGTCAGTGCAGGCGGCGCCTGGTACACCGGTAAACAACTGGAGCCGGTCCTGCAAACCGCGATCCAGAACGCCAACAAGGAACTGCAGACCTCCATGGCCGGCGTGGACGGTAGCGTGTCCCTGGAGCTGGTCTCCCTGGACCGTGGTGTGTTCAGCAGCACCGCCCATTACCGCCTCAAAGGCCAGGGCCATGTGTTCGGCGAGCAAAACCCCAACCCCGAGCTGCTGTTCGTCGACCATATCGAACACGGCCCGCTGCCGTTCTCGCGCCTGGTTACCCTGAAATGGCTGCCGGTGATGGCCACCAGTCACTACGAACTGGAAAAGAACGCCACCACCGAACAATGGTTCGCCGCCGCCAAAGACGTGTCGCCGCTCAAAGGCGTGGCCAATATCGGTTACAGCCGTTCGGTCAACGGCAACGTCGAACTGCTGCCCCTGGAATTCAAGGACGACAAGTCCTCGGTGAGCTTCTCCGGCGCCAACCTGGAATTCGACAGCAGCGCCGAAGGCCAGAAGGTCAAGGCCGACGGCTACATGAACAGCCTCAAGGTCGCGGCCGTCGATGCCAATGGCGACGCGTTCGCAGCTGAACTGGCCGGCCTGACCGTTGCCAGCAACCTGGCCAAATCCACGTTCGGTTTCTACACCGGCCAGAACACCATCGAACTGACCGACACCAAGGTCACCTTCGGCCCGCAGAAGTCTGTGCTGACCCTCAAGGGCTTCGAGCAGAAAGACTCCAGCGAGACCAAGGACAACAACCTGGCCGGCCGCGTCGACTACAAGATCGACGAGATCGGTTACCAGGGTAAGCCTGTGGGCTCGGCCGCCATGGCCGTCAGTATGAAGAACGTCGACATCCCGGCAATGCTGGTGCTGACCAAGCTCTACCAGGACAAGATGCAGCCGGTGCAAGCCGCCGCCGCTGCCGGTCAACCCGCGCCCGAGCTGCAACTGACCGAGGCCGAACAGACCCTGGCTGAAGCCAACGTTAACCAGGTGCTGGCCGCCAAGCCGCAAGTGGCCGTGGAAAACCTGTCGCTGAAAACTACCCATGGCGAGAGCAAGTTCAACCTTGTCCTGGACCTGGCCAAGCCGGCTTCCATGGAACTGCCACCGGTTGAGCTGGGCAAGCAGATGATTGCGCTGCTGGACGCCAATCTCACCCTGTCCAAACCGATGATCAGCGACGTGGCCGCGCTGCAAGCCCAGGTCGGCGGCGTGACTGACCCTAAAGCCATCGAACAGCAATCGCAAATGGCGGCCGAGATGGTCAGCGGCGTGGCCGTGGGCACTCAACTGGCAACCCTGGTGGGCACCGACGTGGTATCCAAGCTGCATTACGCCAACAACGAAGTGACCTTCAACGGCCAGAAGATGACCGTCGAACAGTTCATCAGCTTCGTAATGTCCAAAGCCGGTGCCATGGGCGGCGCGCAATAACCCTGAAATGCAGTTAACAATGTGGGAGGGGGCTTGCCCCCGATGGCGGTGTATCAGTCAGCTTATCTGTGGCTGACCCACTGCTATCGGGGGCAATCCCCCTCCCACATTTTGTTTTGTGCCTGGCAAAAGTCCCTGTCAGCCGGTCAGCGGTGTGGCCGACGAGCAGTTCATCAGCTTCGTAATGTCCAAAGCCGGTGCCATGGGCGGCGCGCAATAACCCTGAAATGCAGTTAACAATGTGGGAGGGGGCTTGCCCCCGATGGCGGTGTATCAGTCAGCTTATCTGTGGCTGACCCACTGCTATCGGGGGCCAGCCCCCTCCCACAGTTGTTTTGTGCCTGGCAAAGAATCTGTGTCAGCCAATTCTGAACAATTGTTCTGAATTGCCCTTGCCCCTGCCTGGCTAAGAGATAGTTGCCCCAGGAAAGCTAGGTCGGGTCCCGAGACGCCGACACCCTGATGCACATCGCTCAGGATCACCCATCGTTGCGGCTTTCCTTGTAAGGAAGCCGACGACATGTTGCCAATCCCTCCACTCAGCGCTTCAGGCCGGTTGCGGCTGCTCATCGCAGCAGGCCTGTGCAGCCAATTGCTGATGCCTGCCTATGCCGTGGCCGACCCTGCCTATGACGCCCTGATCATCCAGGCGCGCAACGGTCACTTCACGCCGGCACTGACCCAACTGCGTCAACTGTCCGCCGAGCGCCAGACGCCAGGCCAGGTCAGCGATCACCTGGTGATTGCCGGTTGGGCCGGGCAGGACGCGGAAGTGGTGAAGGTGTATGAGGCACAGGGCAAGCATCGCAACCTGACCACCCAGGCACTGGCCACGGTGGCGCGCACCTATCGCAATCAAAAGCAGTGGGCCCAGGCCGAGGCGGTCTATCGCCAGGCGCTGCTGCGCGAACCGAATAATATCGACCTGCAACTGGGCCTGGCGCTCACCCAGGCCGATGGCGGCAAGGCCAATGAGGCGGTGCAACGCTTGCGCGCGCTGGTGGCGGCGCAACCGAATGACCCCAACCGCCGCATGGCCCTGGGCTATGCGCTGACCCGCGCCGGCCTGAACTACGACGCACTGTTCGAGTTCGACCAGGCCTTTATCCGTGCCGGCGACAAGCCCGACGTGGCGCGTGAATACATCGTCGCGCTGCAAAAGGCCCGCCTGCCGGAAGCTGCCCTGCGCCTGTCGGCCAGGCGTCCGGGCCTGGTGGACGTGGTGACCCAGCGCCGCCTGGAAGGCGACCTGGCCGCCGAGCGCGTGCGCATCGCCGAGTTCGCCACGCGTACCGAAAAAGAACGCTACGTGGTCGCCGACCGCGCGCTCAATGACTACGACCGACTGATCGCACGCTGGACCCCGGACGCCGGCGCCCATGACGACGTGGTGCGCTGGCGCATCGACCGCCTGGGCGCACTGAAGGCCAGGGCACGTACCGCCGAGGTGATCCGCGAGTACCAGACCTTCAACGCTGAAGGCGTGCAATTGCCCACTTACGCGTTGCGTTGGGTGGCCGCCTCGTACCTCGACCAGCGCCAGCCGGAAAAAGCCGAACCCTTGTATCGCCAGGTGTTGAGTGCGCCGGATGCCGACGCCAGTTACCGCGTCGACGACAGCACCGCGTTGTTCTACGCCCTGCTGGAAAGTGACAAGGTCGAGGACGCCCGCCAGGTCGCCGACACCCTGGCCAAAGAACAGAAGCCCCGCGTCGAACTCAAGGGCTTGCCGATTGGCAACCCCAACGACAACTGGATGGACGCGCAGCAACTCTCCGCCCAGGCCGGCACCTTCGGCGGCGACCTGCCGGGCAGCGAAGCCAACCTGGAAGCGCTGGTGGCCAAGGCGCCAGGCAATATCGGCCTGCGCATCGCCCAGGCCGACATGTACCGCGCCCGTGACTGGCCGCGCCGCGCCGAAGGCACCCTCAAGGAAACCGAAGCCCAGGCGCCCCGCGACATCGGCCTGGAAGTGTCCCAGGCCTACACCGCCATGGACCTGCAGGAGTGGCGCCAGATGGACGCCCTCACCGACGACGTGGTCGCGCGCAACCCGGACAACCGCCAGGTGCAACGTCTCAACCGCCTGCGCGATGTGCATGACATGGCCGAACTGCGCGTCGAGGCCTACACCGGCAAGAGCTACGGCGGCGGCAACAACAACGACGCAGGCGCCGTGGCCGGCAGCCGCGACTGGGGAATTGAAAGCGTGATCTACACGCCGCCCATCGACGAAGACTGGCGCCTGTTCGCCGGTGCCGGCTACGCCACCGCCGACTTCAGCGAAGGCACCGGCCAGCACCGTTGGCAGCGCGTGGGCGTGGAGCGTCGCACCCGCGACATGACGATCGAAGCCGAGGTGTCCAATCACTCCTACGGCGACGGCGCCAAACAAGGCGCGGCAGTGTCGATTGCCCGCGACATCAACGACCACTGGCAGTACGGCGGCAGCGTCGGCTACCTGCTCACCACCACGCCGCTGCGCGCCTTGAACGACGGCGTCACGGCCAATGGCGGCAGTGGTTTTATCCGCTGGCGCGCCAATGAAAGCCGCGAGTGGAAACTGACCCTCAGCCCGTCGCACTTCAGTGACGGCAACGACCGCGTCGAAGCGCTGCTCAGCGGCCGCGAGGGCCTTTACAGCTCGCCCCATGTGCAAGTCGACCTGGGCTTGGAAGTCGGCGCGAGCCGCAACAGCAAGGAAGACACCGCGTACTTCAACCCGAAGTCGGACTTCACGGTGTTGCCCGTGATCAACGTCAACCACGTGCTCTATCACCGCTACGAGACCCAGTGGAGCCAGCAGTTCCAGATCGGCGCGGGCACCTACAGCCAGCGCGACTATTCCACCGGCGGCATCGGCGTTATCGGTTACGGCCAGCGCTTTCGCTGGAACGACGTACTGGAAATGGGCGCCAACCTCAGCCTGATCAGCCGACCTTATGACGGCGACCGCGAACGCGATCTGCGTCTGCTCGTCGACCTCACTTACCGTTTCTAGAAGAGCCTGACCATGACCGTCCTCAGCCGTTGCTTGTTGGTCCTGGGTCTAATGCTGGCCGCCGCGTGCGCCCAGCAACCCGCGCCCTATACCCCACCCGCGCAGCGGCCAACCGCGCTCAACGAAGCGCCGTGGCCGAAAAACCATTTCCTGGGCATTGCCTACCATGACGTCAATGATCGCGACCCGGATCAGGCGGTGGTGGCGGTGCGTACCGAACGCTTGATCGAGCAACTGGCCTGGCTGCGCGAGAACGGCTACCAGGCGGTCAGCGTCGACCAGATCCTGGCTGCGCGCAACGGCGGCCCGGCGCTGCCGCCCAAAGCCATCATGCTCAGCTTCGACGACGGTTATACAAGCTTCTACACCCGTGTAATGCCGATACTGCGCGCCTACCACTGGCCGGCGTTACTGGCGCCGGTGGGCTACTGGATCGACACGCCGCTGAACAAACCGGTGGACTTCGCCGGGTCACCGCGCCCGCGTGGAGAATTCCTCACCTGGCAGCAGATTCGTGAAGTGTCCCAGTCGGGCCTGGTGGAAATCGCCGCGCATACCGACGCCAGCCACACCGGGATTCTGGCGAACCCCCAGGGCAACCTCGAGCCGGCGGCGACCTCGCTGCGCTACGACCCCGCGACCAAACGCTATGAAACCGACGCGCAATTCCAGGCGCGGATGCGTGCGGACGTCGCGGCCATCACGCAAAAAATCCGCACAGTGACCGGCAAGGCGCCACGGGTATGGGTATGGCCATACGGCGCGGCCAAAGGCACCTCCCTGGCCGTCGTCAGCGAGCAGGGCTTTCAGATGGCCCTGACCCTGGAAGACGGCCTCGACAGCGCCAGTGATCTGATGAACAGCCCGCGCTTCCTGGTGGCGTCCGACCCGGACGGCGAGCATTTCGCCAACAGCATCGTCGCCGCACAGACCCCGGCACCGATGCGCGTATTGCATGTGGACCTGGACAACGTCTACGACCCGGACCCGGCCCAGCAGGCGCGCAACCTCGACGTACTGGTGCAGCGCGTGGTGGACATGGGCGCCGGCACCGTATTCCTGCAAGCCTTCGCCGACCCCAAGGGTGACGGCCTGGTGCACTCGCTCTACTTCCCCAACCGTCACTTGCCGGTGCGCGCCGACCTGTTCAACCGCGTCGCCTGGCAACTGCACACCCGTGCCCACGCCGCCGTGTATGCCTGGATGCCCGTGCTCAGTTTCGCCCTCGACCCCAAGCTGCCACGCGTGACCCGTTGGGACCCGCAAACCGCCAGGCTGGGGCCTGACCCTGACCAGTACAAACGCCTGTCGCCGTTCGACCCGCAGGTGCGCAAAATCATCGGCGAGATCTACGAGGACCTGGCCCGCAACAGCGCCATCGACGGTGTGCTGTACCACGACGACGCCGTGCTCTCGGACTTCGAAGACGCCAGCCCCGCCGCGCTCAAGGCGTACGCGGCCAATGGTCTGCCGGACACTGTCGCCGCCTTGCGCGCCGATCCCGCCACGCTGCAACGCTGGACCCGCTTCAAGAGCCGCTACCTGATCGACTTCACCCAGGAGCTGACCACCAAGGTCCGCGCCATCGCCGGGCCGCAGGTGCAGACCGCGCGCAATATCTTCGCCGAACCGATGCTCAACCCGGACAGCGAGGCCTGGTTCGCGCAGAACCTCGATGACTTCCTGCAGGCCTACGACTGGACCGCGCCGATGGCCATGCCGTTGATGGAAGGCCAGGAAGTGAAGACCTCCAATGCCTGGCTGGAAAAACTGGTGGCGACAGTCAAGGCACGTCCGGGCGCCATGGAAAAAACCGTTTTCGAGCTGCAAGCCAAAGATTGGCGCACTAAAGCCGCACCGGATATCAGCGCTGAGCAACTGGCGCAATGGATGGGCGTGCTCAAACGCCAGGGGGTCAAGAGCTTTGGCTATTACCCGGACAACTTCCTGGAAAATTCCCCGGACCTGAAGACTGTACGTCCGGCCCTTTCCAACCAGTGGAACCCTTGATCATGTTCGACAGAATCCTGGCTATATTCGTGCTGGCACTGGTATTGGGTGTGCCCCTGGGCCTGATCTTCCTGGTCACCGGGCAGTTCCTGATGGACTTCGTGTTTTTCTACCCGCTGTTCATGTCCGCGCTGTGGATCGCCGGCGGCCTGTACTTCTGGCTGCACTGGGAACGCCACTGGCCGTGGGAGGAAGACACGCCGGCGCCGACCCTGGCCGGCAACCCGCTGATCTCGATCATCGTCCCTTGCTACAACGAAGGCGATAACGTCGCCGACACCATGGCGGCCGCCCTGGCCCAGGTGTACACGAACATCGAAGTGATCGCGGTCAACGACGGCTCCAGCGACAACACCGCCGCAGTACTCGACGCGCTGGCGCTGCAACACCCACGCCTGCGCGTGCTGCACCTGGCGCAGAACCAGGGCAAGGCCGTGGCCCTGCGCATGGGCGCGGTGGCGGCGCGCAGCGAATACCTGGTGTGCATCGACGGCGATGCGTTGCTCGACAAAAACGCGGCGGCCTACATGGTCGCGCCGATGCTCGACAACCCGCGCCTCGGCGCCGTCACCGGCAACCCGCGTGTGCGCACACGGTCGACCCTGATCGGGCGGGTACAAGTGGGCGAGTTCTCCTCGATCATCGGCCTGATCAAGCGCACCCAGCGCGTATTCGGGCGGATCTTCACGGTGTCGGGTGTGGTGGTGGCGTTCCGTAAGAAGGCGCTGGACCGCATCGATTACTGGAGCACCGACATGATCACCGAGGACATCGATGTCAGCTGGAAGCTGCAACTCGATCACTGGGCGATCTTCTACGAACCGCGTGCGCTGTGCTGGATTCTCATGCCCGAAACCGTTGGCGGGCTGTGGAAGCAGCGCCTGCGCTGGGCCCAGGGCGGCGCTGAAGTGCTGTTCAAAAATATTCGTGGCATCTGGCAATGGCGCCATCGCTACCTGTGGCCGCTGCTGTTCGAATACTGCCTGTCCACCGGCTGGGCCTTCACTTTCCTGCTCTCGGTGGTGTTCTGGGGCCTGGGCAAATTCATGGTGTTGCCGCCGGCGATTACCGTCGACTCCCTGGTGCCGCCGGCGTTTACCGGGTTGGTGCTGGCAATGGTGTGCCTGCTGCAGTTCGCGGTGAGCATCCTGATTGACCGGCGCTACGAAAAAGACCTGTGGAAAACCCTGTTCTGGACCGTGTGGTACCCGATGGTGTTCTGGCTGGTGAGCCTGTTCACCACCCTGGTCAGCTTTCCCAAGGTGTTGTTCAACCAGCACCAGAAACGCGCCCGCTGGGTCAGCCCGGACCGTGGTATCAAACCTGCCCAAGAGGAGGCGTGACGATGAAACTGGTCAGAACCCGCCAGAACCTGGCGATGTGGATTATCGATGTGTTGCTTACCCTGCTGGCCTGGGCCGGCCTGGTCTGGCTGCTGGCCCGGGGCATGAACGCCATGCTCGAAACCCACGGCGGCCCGCGCCTGGAAGCGCCGATCTTCGCTGCGCTCAACACCTTGCAAATCTACCTGTGGATCGCCCTGTTCAACGCCGTGATCCTGATTGCCTGGGCGCGCTACCAGCAACGCAAAGGCCGCAAATTCGCCCAGCGTCGCGCCGAGGCGAATGCCCTCAGCGACCAGCACTTGAGTGAAAGCTTCAACCTGGGCGAGGGCGACCTGGAACAACTGCGCCGCCCCGGCGTGCTGGTGATTCACAACGATGACGAGGGCGGTGTGGGGGAAATCAAATCCCACGTGTCCCGCGACGTCGAACGCCCCGGCCTGGCCCTGGTGCCCGGCTCGGAAAAAGACAAGGGCCTTGGCTGATATCTTCAGCCCTGCACTACCCAATGTGGATGTGGTTTGATCGTTGATCGTTCCCACGCTCCGCGTGGGAATGCCGCCTGGGACGCTCCGCGTCCCGACGACAACTCAATACGTACAGGTGACGCAGAGCGTCACGGGCTGCATTCCCACGCACAGCGTGGGAACGATCATCTCCAGCGCTGTGAGTGCGCACGGGTTCAAAAAATCTGATTGGATTTCCGATAAATGGGACCCAAATCACAAAACCGCCGCGAACTTTCCTCCGATCCCCGGCACTAACCCTAACTCGACGAAACCTGATGGCTAAATAATGGCGATCACTGTGTGGCAGTCGAACAGCCCTCGAAACAGTTGCCGCCGGTCGGATTAAACGTCTCAGTAATCAGGCCGGTCACTGTTCGATAATTATTTTTTGTTACTAATCATTAGGTTAATCGGAAACACGCTCGAACACCCGACAGCCTCCGCATCTAGGACGGCCGGACGTTCGATGTTAGCTTCCCGGCCCTTGATTTTCGACGGATCGAACATGCCAATGCCACGGACTCGGTTTCTACTATGCACCCTCCTGCTCACTTGCCTGAGCTTGAACACTGCATTCGCTGCCCCCACGCCCGGGGACCAGGACCTGATCCGCGATCGGCAGAACCGCCTGCTTGAAGAGCAACAGCGGCGTCTCCAGGAACTTCAGGACCTGCCCGGCAAAGCGGCCAAACCCGAGGCGCCCACCGCGCCCGCCGACACCCGTTGCTTCCCGATCAAAGACATCGAACTCAAAGGCGCCGACAGCCTGCCGGCCTCCGAGCGCGAGCGCCTGCTCAAGCCCTATGTCGGCCAATGCCTGGGCGTGTCCCAGCTCAACGACCTGCTCAAGGCCATCACCGACTACTACCTCGGCAAAGGCCGCGTCACCAGCCGCGCCTACCTGCCGCAGCAAGACCTCTCCACCGGCCACCTGCAAGTGCTGGTGGTGGAAGGCAAGCTCGAAGCCTTGCGCAGCGCCGAAGGCAGCACCGTGACCGAACGCGAACTGGCCATGGCCTTTCCCGGCAAGGTCGGCGAAGCGCTGAACCTGCGTGAAATCGAGCAACTGGTGGACCAGCTCAACCGTCTGCCGTCCAAACAGGCGCAGATGGAACTGACCCCCGGCAAGCAAGTCGGCGGCAGCGACGTGGTGGTCAAGAACACCGCGCAAAAGCCCTGGCGCGCCAGCCTGTCGCGCAATAACGACGGCCAGAAAAGCACCGGCGAACAGCAATGGGGCGCCGGCCTTGAATGGGACAGCCCGCTGGGCCTG
Source organism: Pseudomonas sp. 34 E 7 (assembly GCF_900005715.1). NCBI lineage: Bacteria > Pseudomonadati > Pseudomonadota > Gammaproteobacteria > Pseudomonadales > Pseudomonadaceae > Pseudomonas > Pseudomonas sp. 34 E 7. The sequence continues at coordinate 1,758 of NZ_CVTX01000125.1, read as the reverse complement.
GGCGACCAGTTGATTCTGCGCGGCGGCCATGACGCCATCAGCGACCACCAGAAAACCTCGAAAAACACCATGCTCTATTACAACGTGCCGTGGGGCTGGTGGAACTTCAGCTACACCTACAGCGAGAGCGACTACCGCACCTTCGGCGTGACCGACGACTTCAAATACAAGCAGGACGGCGACAACCAGAACCACCAACTGCGCGCCGAACGGGTCATCCACCGCGATGACGTGAGCAAGACCTCGGTCAACGTCGGCCTCGCGCACCTGCGCACCAACAACTACATCCTCGACGTGCGCACCGCGCCTAGCAGCAACCGCCTCAGCGAACTGCAACTGGGCGTCAACCACGGTCGGCGTATCGGCACAGCCTTCGTCAACCTGGACCTGGGCATGCAAAACGGCATCGGCCTGCTCGACGCCCAGTCCCAGGAAGAGCGCGACGCCTTCGGCCGCCGCCAGCCGAACTCGCGCTACCGCAAATACACCGCCACCGTCAGCTACCTGCAACCGTTCAGTCTGTGGGGCGAGTCGTTCAGCTTCAGCAGCCTGGCCACCGGTCAACGCAGTGAAGACCCGCTGTTCTCGCCCCAGCGCATGAGCCTCGGCGGCTCGGCTTCGGTGCGCGGTTTCAAGGACCAGTTGCTGACCGGCGACAGCGGCGGCTACTGGCGCAACGAAGTGCGCTGGGCGCGCCCGGTGACCCTCGACTGGATGCGCCCGGCCTTCTTCGAATACGGCGCCAGCGTCGGCTACGACCAGGGCGTGATCCGCAACGACCGCTACAACGACAACGTTCATGGCCGCGTGTCCAGCAACTCCCTGGAGCTGTTCGCCCGAGGCAAGAACGTCAGCACCAGCGTGACCTTTGCCCACTCGCTGGAAAAACCCGGAGTCGTCACCGAGCGCGAAGCGCCGATCTACTTCCGCCTGGATTTGTTCCTGTAATTCAACGTTGCGCCGCAGCGAGAAACTGAAAATGGACGTTCGACAATTTGCCTTCCTGGCCCGCCAACCTTCCGCCGCCCTGAAGCCGCGAAACGCGTTCTTCGGCCTGCCCAAACGCGGGCTGGCGCTGATCCTCGCCAACGCGCTGTTCTGGCAGCCGCTGCTGGCCCAGGCCGAGGGCATCGTGGTCAGTGCGCCAGGTACCACGGTGGGCGCGGCGGGCAATGGCGTGCCGGTGGTGAACATCGCCACACCGAACGGCGCAGGCTTGTCCCATAACCAGTTCCAGCAGTACAACGTCGGCCCCAACGGCGTGATTCTCAACAACGCCAACGGCGCGCTGCAAAACACCCAACTGGGCGGGATCATTGTCGGCAACCCCAACCTCAAGGGCGGCGCGGCCAGCGTCATTCTTAACGAAGTCAACGGCGGCAGCGCCAGTCAGTTGCGCGGTTATACCGAAGTGGCGGGGCAGTCGGCCAAGGTCATCGTGGCCAACCCGTACGGCGTGACGTGCAGCGGTTGCGGCTTTATCAATACGCCCAACGTGACCCTGACCACGGGTAAGCCGGTCATCGACCCGACCGGCCAGTTGAAAAGCTACCAGGTCGATGGCGGCGCCGTGACCATCGATGGCGAAGGCCTGAACGCCAGCAACGTCGACCGCTTCGACATCATCACCCGCTCGGCCAGGATCAACGCGCAAATCAACGCCCGCGAACTCAACGTCATCGCCGGGCGCAACGACGTCGATGCACAAAGCCTGAAAACCACCGCCCGCGCCGATGACGGCAGCGCCAAACCCGAGCT
>NZ_CVTX01000071.1:0-297 GCF_900005715.1 Pseudomonas sp. 34 E 7 | reverse complement strand
CGGTCGCTGAATTGTTCAGTGATTCGGGTTTAGTAGCCTGAGCTTGGGTATCTATTAGTGCATGAGTTTCATCAGTCAGACAGTGCGTCTGTGCTTGATGGTGGCTGTGCGTAGGGCGTCTTCGGGCGCGCCGGCTTTAGATATCCACCGGTCTACTAACCTGCGTACAGCTGCCACCCACTGTTTAGTAGCGGAAAGGTGGTGGCATCACTCAGGATGTCTACTCATGTCAAAAGCAGATTCAAGTGCCCTCTTCAACGTTGCCCCCAACGCCAGCAACGAAACCCTCATCACCAA
>NZ_CVTX01000143.1:9449-13250 GCF_900005715.1 Pseudomonas sp. 34 E 7 | reverse complement strand
CATATCGTGCGCGACCTGGCCGTGGACGACCTCAAGCGCACCCGCCAGATGCTCGACCTGAGCCAGCGCCGCCTGAGCTCCGGTATCGACAGCGAGTACCAGTACCAGCAGACCGAAAGCCTGGAGGCCAGCGCCCAGTCGCAACTGATCGATGCGGAAAAACAACTGCAAAGCGCCAGGATCGCCCTCGCGGTATTGCTCGGCAAAGGCCCCGACCGTGGCAACGAACTGGTCCGCCCGGCGGTATTGAAACCCGCTGCCGTCGCCGTGCCTTCCGTGTTGCCCGCCGAGTTGCTTGGCCGGCGGCCGGACCTGATCGCCGCACGGTGGCGCGTGGAAGCCGCGAGCAAGGACATCGCCGCCAGCAAGACCCGCTTCTACCCCAACCTCAACCTGAGCGCGAGCGCCGGCGCCGAGTCGTTGCTGGGGGACGCGATGTTTGGTTCGGCCAGTCGTTTCTTCAACATTGCACCCACCGTATCACTGCCGATCTTCGACGGTGGCCGCCTGCGCGCCGACCTCGATGCCCGCGACGCCGATTACGACCTGGCCGTGGCCCAGTACAACAAGACCCTGGTGCAAGCCCTGGGCGATATCGGCACCACCCTGTCGCAATTGCGCGACACCGGGCGGCAGATCCAGGCGCAGCAACATGCCGCCGACATCGCCCAACAGTCCTACGACACCGGGGTGCAACGCTACAGCTCCGGTATCGGTAATTACCTGGATGTGCTCAGCATCGAGCAGCAATTGCTGCAGGCCCAGCGTCAGTTGGCGACCCTGAATGCTGCGCAGATCGACCTGTCGATTCAATTGATGCAGGCCCTGGGTGGCGGATTCAACGCCCACAACGTCGCCGCGACCACCCCAGCCACCCGCACGGAATAATTTGAGGTATTTGTCATGGCCACTGCCGACAGCAACAACGCAACTGAACAACCCAAGGACAACAACCCGCGCAAACGCAAAGTCATGCTGATCGGCCTGGCGCTGATCGTCATCTTGGGTGTCGTCGGCGTGTGGGCCTGGTACGAGTTGTACGGGCGTTTCAACGAAAGCACCGACGACGCCTATGTGAACGGCAACGTGGTGGAAATCACTCCGCTGGTCACCGGCACCGTGGTCAGCATCGGCGCCGACGATGGCGACCTGGTCCACGAAGGCCAGGTGCTGGTCAACTTCGACCCCAACGACGCCGCCGTCGGCCTGCAAAGTGCCCAGGCCAACCTGGCCCGCACCGTGCGCCAGGTGCGTGGCTTGTACAGCAACGTCGATGGCATGAAAGCCCAGGTCAACGCGCAGAAAGCCGACGTGCAGACCGCCCAGGACAACTATAACCGCCGCAAGACCCTGGCCCAGGGCGGCGCGATCTCCCAGGAAGAACTGTCCCACGCCCGTGACAGCCTGACCGCGGCGAAGAACGCCTTGACCAACCTTGAGCAGCAACTGAAAACCACCAACGCCCTGGTGGATGACACGGTGATTTCGTCCCACCCGGATGTGCAAGCCGCCGCCGCGCAACTGCGCCAGGCTTACCTGACCAACGCGCGCAGCACCTTGATCGCACCCGTCACCGGCTATGTGGCCAAGCGCACCGTGCAGCTGGGCCAGCGCGTCCAGCCAGGTACCGCGTTGATGGCGGTGATTCCGCTGGATCAGCTGTGGATCGATGCCAACTTCAAGGAAACCCAGCTGCGTGATATGCGCATCGGCCAGCCGGTGGACATCGAGTCGGACATCTACGGCAGCGACGTGAAGTACAGCGGCACCGTCGACAGCCTCGGCGCCGGCACCGGCAGCGCGTTTGCCCTGTTGCCCGCGCAAAACGCCACCGGCAACTGGATCAAAATCGTGCAACGTGTGCCGGTGCGCATCCATATCAACGCCGAGGAACTGGCCAAGCATCCGTTGCGGGTGGGCTTGAGCACCGTGGTCAATGTGGACCTGCACGACCAGAGCGGCCCGGTGCTGGCGCAACAGCCACCGCAGAAGGCTTCGTTCACCACCACTGTGTACGACCGCCAACTGGTCGAGGCCGATGCCATGATCAACCAGTTGATCCATGACAACAGCGTCGCCGCTCCCAAGGCTGCGCAACGCTGATGAGCAATAACGCCTCGTTCACCCCACCCAGCCTGCTGATGGCCACTATCGGGCTGTCGCTGGCGACCTTCATGCAGGTGCTCGACACCACCATCGCCAACGTGGCGTTGCCGACCATTTCCGGCAACCTGGGCGTGAGTTCGGAGCAGGGCACCTGGGTCATTACCTCGTTTGCGGTGAGCAACGCCATTGCCTTGCCTCTCACCGGTTGGTTGAGCCGACGCTTCGGCGAGGTGAAGCTGTTCCTGTGGGCGACTATGCTGTTCGTGCTGGCCTCGTTCCTGTGCGGTATTTCCACCTCGATGCCCGAGTTGATCGGCTTTCGCGTGCTGCAGGGACTGGTGGCGGGGCCGTTGTACCCGATGACCCAGACGCTGCTGATCGCGGTCTACCCACCCGCCAAGCGCGGCATGGCGCTGGCGCTATTGGCGATGGTCACGGTGGTGGCGCCGATTGCGGGACCGATCCTCGGCGGCTGGATCACCGACAGCTACAGTTGGCCGTGGATCTTCTTCATCAACGTGCCGATCGGCATCTTTGCGGTGATGGTGGTGCGTGCGCAGTTGAAGAAACGCCCGGTGGTCACCAGCTACCAGCCGATGGACTATGTGGGGTTGTTGAGCCTGATCGTCGGTGTCGGCGCCTTGCAGATCATCCTCGACAAGGGCAATGACCTGGACTGGTTCGAATCCAACTTCATCATTATCGGTGCAGTGATCTCGGCGATTGCCCTGGCGGTGTTCGTGATCTGGGAGATGACCGACAAGCACCCGGTGGTGAACCTGCGCCTGTTCGCCTACCGCAACTTCCGCATCGGCACCATTGTGTTGATCGGCGGGTACGCGGGCTTCTTTGGCATCAACCTGATCCTGCCGCAGTGGCTGCAAACCCAGATGGGCTACACCGCCACCTGGGCCGGCCTGGCGGTGGCGCCGATCGGCATTCTGCCGGTGCTGATGTCACCGTTCGTGGGCAAATACGCGCACAAATTCGACTTGCGCCTGCTGGCGGGGTTGTCGTTCCTGGCGATGGGCTTGAGCTGCTTCATGCGCGCAGGCTTCACCAATGAGGTGGACTTCACCCACATCGCCCTGGTGCAGCTGTTCATGGGGATCGGCGTGGCGCTGTTCTTCATGCCGACCTTGAGCATCCTGATGTCCGACCTGCCGCCGCAGCAGATTGCCGACGGCGCGGGGCTGGCAACGTTCTTGCGCACCTTGGGCGGCAGCTTCGCAGCCTCGCTCACCACCTGGATCTGGATTCGCCGCGCCGACCAGCACCATGCGTACATGAGCGAGAACATGACCACTTATGACTCGGCCACGCGCGACGCGATACAGGCCCTCGGCGGGGCGGGGCACAAAGCGTATGCGCAGTTGGACCAGATCCTCACCAGCCAGGCCTACATGATGTCTACCGTGGACTATTTCACCTTGATGGGGTGGATCTTCGCGGGCTTGATGTTGCTGGTGTGGCTGGCCAAACCGCCGTTTACCGCGAAGGCCGGGCCTGCGGCTTCGGGGCACTGACTGCCTAGGGCTGAAATGCAATCAACTGTGGGAGGGGGCTTGCCCCCGATGGCGGTGGGTCAGTCACAGATGCATCAACTCTGTAGCGCTCAACCGTAACCACGATGCGAAGCGAGTCGCTCTTGATCTTGATCTGCTTTTGATCTTGATCTCAGGCGCCCCGTTAAAC
>NZ_CVTX01000143.1:0-9399 GCF_900005715.1 Pseudomonas sp. 34 E 7 | reverse complement strand
GAGCCCTTTGGTTACTTTGGGGCTTTTCCAAAGTGACCCGCCGTCAGGGCGGAACCCTAAGTGGCCGTTACCTAAATAATGGATATGTACTCGGTCTGATCCAACATCCTGGTCGGCCCCGAGGCCGCCATCGGGGGCAAGCCCCCTCCCACAGTTTGATCTCTGTTCACATGGGATCAGTGGTGTTGCGGATCAAGCGCCAGGCAGGGCCAGCTGCGGATTGACGAAGTCAAACGCCGCCAGTTGAAAGCCTTGCTCATCCACCTGCAACGCCCAGCCTTGCTTGTCCCAATCCCCCAGCACAATCCGCTTGGCCGCCTGGTCGCCAATCTGCAACTTATGAATGGCGGGGCGGTGGGTATGGCCGTGGACCAGGGTGCGCACGCCGAATTGCTGCATCACTCGCGGTACTTCTTCGGCGGTGACATCGACAATGTCGTTGGCCTTCATGCGCGTCTGTGCACGGCTTTCGCTGCGCAGCTTTCGCGCCAGCTTGTGGCGCGTGCCCAGGGGCAGGTGGCGCAGGATAAACAGCACAATCGGGTTACGCAGGATGCGCCGCAGCTTCATATAGCCGAGGTCGCGGGTGCAGAGGCTGTCGCCGTGCATCAGCAGCACGGGCTCGCCGTACAATTGCACGACACTCGGGTCCTTGAGCAAGCTGGCGCCTGCGGCTTTGCAGAACGCCTTGCCGATCAGGAAATCGCGGTTGCCGTGCATGATGAAAATCGCGGTGCCGCTGTCGCTCAGTTCGCGCAGCGCGTCACAGATGGAGCGCTGGAACGCGGTCATCCCATCGTCGCCAATCCAGGCTTCGAAGAAGTCCCCCAGAATGTACAACGCCTGGGCACCACGGGCGCGGCCATGGAGCAGATCCAGAAACGCCCGGGTAATGTCCGGGCGCTCCTCTTCCAGATGCAAGTCTGAAATCAGCAATATCACCCAACGATCTCGGCTTTCTCGACGATGACGTCTTCGGCTGGAACGTCCTGGTGACCGGCTTTGGACGTGGTGGACACGCCTTTGATCTTGTCGACGACGTCCTGGCCTTCGGTGACTTTACCGAATACGGCGTAACCCCAGCCCTGCACGTTCTTGCCGCTGTGGTTGAGGAAAGCGTTGTCAGCCACGTTGATGAAGAACTGCGCGGAGGCCGAATGCGGCTCCATGGTACGGGCCATGGCGACGGTGTACTTGTCGTTGGAAAGGCCGTTGTCCGCTTCGTTCTGGATGCTTGGGCGCTTGTCTTTCTTCTCTTTCATGCCTGGCTCGAAACCGCCGCCCTGGATCATGAAGTTGCCGATGACACGGTGGAAAACGGTGTTTTCGTAGTGGCCGGCGTTGACGTACTCGATGAAGTTGGCGACGGTGATCGGCGCTTTCTCGGCGTTCAACTCGATGACGATGTCACCGTGGTTGGTGGTCAGTTTGACTTGAGTCATGTTCACTACTCTTTTCAGGGAATTCGTGGGTTTGAGTGCCCGGGGCACCTTACCTGTCTGGCTTAAACGACGGCCAAGGCGCGCAGTTTAGCGTGCCCCGCAGGAATTTCGAGGTGGTTTTTTACCGCCCCGGCCATAAAAGCAGTAATTAAACAGCAGTTTTCGGTCCCGGCCTGTCAGTGTCTTGACTGCATCGGCTATTATGAGCCCTTTGTTTTATCTGGCCCCATCCGGCCAAGAACCTGTCTGTTCAAGGATCCTATGAGCAAGCCCACTGTCGACCCTACCCCGAATGCCAAGGCCGGACCTGCTGTCCCGGTCAACTTCCTGCGCCCGATCATCCAGGCGGACCTGGATTCGGGCAAGCACACGCAGATCGTCACCCGTTTCCCGCCAGAGCCCAACGGCTACCTGCACATCGGTCACGCCAAGTCGATCTGTGTGAACTTCGGTCTGGCCCAGGAGTTCGGTGGCGTCACGCACCTGCGTTTCGACGACACCAACCCGGCCAAGGAAGACCAGGAATACATCGACGCCATCGAAAGCGACATCAAGTGGCTGGGCTTCGAGTGGTCCGGTGAAGTGCGCTATGCCTCCAAGTATTTCGACCAGTTGTTCGACTGGGCCGTCGAGCTGATCAAGGCCGGCAAGGCCTACGTCGACGACCTGAGCCCGGAACAGGCCAAGGAATACCGTGGCACCCTGACCGAACCGGGCAAGAACAGCCCGTTCCGCGACCGTTCGGTGGAAGAGAACCTGGACTGGTTCAACCGTATGCGCGCCGGCGAATTCCCCGACGGCGCCCGCGTACTGCGCGCCAAGATCGACATGGCCTCGCCGAACATGAACCTGCGCGACCCGATCATGTACCGCATCCGCCATGCCCACCACCACCAGACCGGTGACAAGTGGTGCATCTACCCCAACTACGACTTCACCCACGGTCAGTCGGACGCCATCGAAGGCATCACCCACTCCATCTGCACCCTGGAGTTCGAGAGCCATCGTCCGCTGTACGAGTGGTTCCTGAGCAACCTGCCGGTGCCGGCCCAGCCGCGCCAGTACGAATTCAGCCGCCTGAACCTGAACTACACCATCACCAGCAAGCGCAAGCTCAAGCAACTGGTGGATGAAAAGCACGTGCATGGCTGGGATGACCCACGCATGTCGACCCTGTCGGGCTTCCGCCGTCGTGGCTATACCCCGGCGTCGATTCGCAATTTCTGCGACATGGTCGGCACCAACCGCTCCGACGGCGTGGTCGACTTCGGCATGCTCGAGTTCAGCATCCGCCAGGACCTCGACGCCAATGCCCCGCGCGCCATGTGCGTGCTGCGTCCGCTGAAAGTCGTGATCACCAATTACCCGGAAGACCAGGTCGAAAACCTCGAACTGCCGCGTCATCCGCAGAAAGAAGAACTCGGCGTGCGCAAGCTGCCGTTCGCCCGTGAAATCTACATCGACCGCGATGACTTCATGGAAGAGCCGCCAAAAGGCTACAAGCGCCTGGAGCCGAACGGCGAAGTGCGCCTGCGTGGCAGCTACGTGATTCGTGCCGATGAAGCGATCAAGGACGCCGACGGCAACATCGTCGAACTGCGCTGCTCGTACGACCCGGACACCCTGGGCAAGAACCCTGAAGGCCGCAAGGTCAAGGGCGTGGTCCACTGGGTGCCGGCCGCTGCCAGCATCGAGTGCGAAGTGCGTTTGTACGATCGTCTGTTCCGCTCGCCGAATCCTGAAAAGGCCGAAGACAGCGCCAGTTTCCTCGACAACATCAACCCTGACTCCCTGCAAGTGCTCACCGGTTGTCGTGCCGAACCCTCTTTGGGCGATGCACAGCCGGAAGACCGGTTCCAGTTCGAGCGCGAAGGTTACTTCTGCGCGGATATCAAGGACTCCAAACCTGGTCGGCCGGTATTCAACCGTACCGTGACCTTGCGTGATTCGTGGGGCCAGTGATTCTGTTTAAGGAACTGTCGTGCTAACGATCTACAACACACTCAGCAAGACCAAAGAAGTCTTCAAGCCGCTGGATGGCAACAAGGTGCGCATGTACGTGTGCGGCATGACCGTCTACGACTACTGCCACATCGGCCACGGCCGCAGCATGGTTGCCTTCGACCTGGTGACCCGCTGGTTGCGGTTCAGCGGCTATGACTTGACCTATGTGCGCAACATCACCGACATCGACGACAAGATCATCAACCGCGCCAATGAAAACGGCGAGTCGTTCGACGCGCTGACCGAGCGCATGATCGCTGCGATGCACGAGGACGAGGCACGCCTCAACATCCTCAAGCCGGACATGGAACCGCGTGCCACGGACCACATCCCTGGCATGCACGCGATGATCCAGACCCTGATCGACAAGGGCTACGCCTACGCCCCGGGCAATGGCGACGTGTACTACCGCGTCGCCAAGTTCATGGGCTACGGCAAGCTGTCGCGCAAGCGGATCGAAGACCTGCGCATCGGCGCACGCATCGAAGTCGACGAAGCCAAGCAGGACCCGCTCGACTTCGTGCTGTGGAAAGCCACCAAGCCCGGCGAGCCGAGCTGGGAGTCGCCGTGGGGCGCCGGGCGTCCGGGCTGGCACATCGAATGCTCGGTGATGTCCACCTGCTGCCTGGGCGAGACCTTCGACATTCATGGCGGCGGCAGCGACCTGGAGTTTCCGCACCACGAAAACGAAATCGCCCAGAGCGAAGCCGCCACCGGCAAGACCTACGCCAACGCCTGGATGCACTGCGGCATGATCCGCATCAATGGTGAGAAGATGTCCAAGTCCTTGAACAACTTCTTCACCATTCGCGACGTGCTGGAAAAGTACCATCCGGAAGTGGTGCGTTACCTGCTGGTGTCCAGCCATTACCGCAGCGCCATCAACTACTCGGAAGACAACCTCAAGGACGCCAAGGGCGCGCTGGAGCGGTTCTACCATGCGTTGAAGGGCCTGCCCGCGGTTGCCCCGGCCGGCGGCGAAGCCTTCGTGGCACGCTTCACCGAAGTCATGAACGACGACTTCGGCACTCCCGAAGCCTGCGCCGTGTTGTTCGAGATGGTGCGTGAGATCAACCGTCTGCGCGAGACGGATATCGACGCAGCGGCAAGTTTGGCGGCACGCTTGAAAGAGCTGGCCAGCGTGCTGGGCGTGTTGCAGATGGAGGCCGATGACTTCCTGCAAGCCGGCGCTGAAGGGCGTGTGGATGCGGCGCAAGTGGATGCCTTGATCCAGGCGCGTCTGGCGGCTCGGGCTGGTAAAGACTGGGCGGAATCCGACCGTATCCGTGACCAACTGACTGCGATGGGTGTGGTCCTGGAAGACGGGAAGGGCGGGACGACGTGGCGGTTGGCTGATCAGGCCTGATCGGTACCTCGCTCCAAATGTGGGAGGGGGCTTGCCCCCTCCCACATTTTTAACCGTGTTCACTTGACTCGGTCTGATCGTTCCCACGCTCTGCGTGGGAATGCATCCCGTGACGCTCTGCGTCACACATACGCATCTGAGCTGGTTCTTGGGGGACGCGGAGCGTCCCAGGCGGCATTACCACGCGGAGCGTGGGAACGATCAAAGTTGACCACCTCAACTTGGCTCAGTCTTCGGATTCAGATCTATTTCTGAGTTGGCGTGTCATGGAGACTTATTGTTTTTCCACCCACAACGGCCCCCACTTTTCAGTCTCCTGCATATTCCCGCCGTTTTTAGTCTTGTCGAATTCGCGCGAGGTTTCAGAGTTCCCTTACAGTCCCCCTTCACGAAGGGCAGGTAATGTTTGTTTGTTACTTGGTGTAATAATAAGGGTACATATATGCAAATGCTCACACAGACCAAGGATGTGGGTTCAGGCTTGTCGCTGCGTGCCGGTAAGTTGGTTGTTAGCCTCGTCAGTACGCCAGAACAACTGCGAGAGGTGCAAGCCCTTCGTTATAAAGTGTTCAATGAAACATTCCGGGCACCGGCACTTAGCAATATCCAGGGTTTGAATGTCGACGAGTTTGACGACTATTGCGACCATCTAGTCGTGCGAGATGTCACCACCGCCTGTGTGGTCGGCACGTACCGTGTCATGAGTCCAACCGCCGCCCGGCACATGGGTCACTACTATTCGGAAAAGGAATTCGACCTGAGCCGGTTGGATCATTTACGTGCACGTATTATCGAAGTGGGGCATGCCTGCGTGCATCCCGACTACCGCAGCGGCAGCGTGATCATGATGCTGTGGTCGGGCTTGATAACGTATATGCAACGTGAAGGATGTGATTACTTGATGGGGGGCGCCAGCGTCAGTCTGGCGGACGGCGGTCATCATGCATCGGCCATCTATCATGCGTTGACACCCGAACAACTTGCGCCAGTTGAGTATCGTGTCACCGCACATACACCGTTTGCTCTTCATAATGTTAACGCTGAAAAACCTGCCCCCATGCCGCCGTTGCTAAAAGGCTATTTACGCAGCGGTGCCTGGGTGTGTGGCGAACCCGCCTGGGACGCTGACTTTCAGACGGCTGATTTCTTTATCCTGTTGTCGTTATCGAATTTTGACCAGCGTTATGCGCGCCACTATTTAAAGTGAACGCGCGGTACTGCATCAAGTGAATAGGTATCGTACGAACTAATAAAGGGTGTGAAGAGTATGTTTTTAACACAAGAACGAAATACCGCGTTTGAGCTGATTCCGCAATTGGCCTCTTTTCTTGAATCCGCATCGCTGTTGGAGCTTGAACGAGGGGAGTCTCAACGCTTGGCTGATGTGTTTCGCACAGTGGGCCAGCCTGGGCTTGCCATTGCCGAGGCACTGGGTGGCAGGGGCGTCAGTGCGCGCAAGTTGGCGCAGTTGCATACGTGGGTCGGCGCACATTGCCCTTCACTGGCGGTGATGATGACCATGCACCACCACACCATCGCAGGCATGATGGCGGCCAGTCATTTTTTTCCTGACCTTCAAGGGCTGCTGAGCATCGTTGCAGGCAACGACTTGTTGGTGGCGTCCGGGTTTGCCGAAGGCCGCGCGCATTCGGATATCCTCGCGTCGACCATGGCCGTGGAGAAAACCGCCGACGGCTATATCGTCAATGGCAGCAAGAAACCCTGCACGATGACCCATCATTTCGACGTGATGACCTTTAGCGTCAACTATGTTGATCCGCAAGGTGACGTGCATCTTGGCATTGGTGCAGCGCTGGCGGGCGATCCCTGTATCGAGCGCGAGAAGTTCTGGTCCGTTCCCCATTTGCAGGCGGCTGACAGTCACGAGGTCCGGTTCAACAACCTGGTGGTGCCCGAGTCCATGATGCATTTCAGCAAAACCGTGGATGAGCAGCTCGGTGAGGATCAACAGGGTACGGGTAACCATTTGTTTGCGATCTGGTTCCAGTTGCTGGCTTCAGCGTCGTACCTGGGCATGGCGTGCGCATTGGCATCGCGCGCACTGACGGCGGGTAAAGGTTCGCAGGAGGATCGGGCGCTGTTGCTGATCGATCTGCAGGGGGCGACGATGGCGTTGCAGGGGGTGGCGACGTCGATAGATGAAAACCGTTTCTTGCGCGCTGACCTGGCGCGTGCTCAGGCCACACGCTTCTCGGTGCAGGAGGCGCTCAACCGTATTGGCACGCGCGCTTTCGAACTCATGGGAGGGATGGCTTTCATGTCATCTGAAGAGGTCGCCTATCTGCTGGTGGCGACGCGGGTGCTGGCCTTCCATCCGACGTCCAGGATCGCCAGCAGTGCATTCCTGTGTGAGCAGCTGAGCTGATGTGGGAGGGGGCTTGCTCCCGATAGCAGTGGATCAGTCAGTTCATCGGTAACTGACCCACCGCCATCGGGGGCAAGCCCCCTCCCACATTTGGAGTGTGTTCTCTTCAGCGCTCAGCGGCGGCTGCTGACTTCGGCCGGGACATCGTCACCGGCCATGCGCTTGCGGAACAACGCCGTGCGCGCCAGCAGCAGGGTGGTCACCGGCACGGTGATCGACAGCAGAATCGGAATCAACCACCCGTGCAGCACCGGCCCGGACTTGAGTACCGAAAAGTAGATAATCGATGCCAACGCCACGCACCATGCGCCCAGTGTCGAGGCCAGCGCCGGCGGGTGCATGCGCTGGAAAAAATCCTTCATGCGCAACAACCCGAGCGCCCCTATCAGCGCAAACACGCTGCTCAGGACCAGCAGCACTCCGACGACGGCTTCCATCCATAACGGCATCATTCAATCACCTCCCCACGCAACAGGAATTTGGCCAGGGCGAACGAGCCGACAAAGCCGAACAGCGCAATCAGCAGCGCCGCTTCAAAGTAGGTGTCACTGGCGTAACGGATGCCCAGCACCAGCATCATAAGCATCGCCAGGATGTACAGATAATCCAGCGCCAGTACCCGATCCTGGGCCGACGGGCCCTTGAACAGGCGGATCAACGTCAGCACCATCGCCAGGGAGAACAGGAACAGGCTCAACAGGATCGCATTGGAGAGCAGGGCGCTCATTCGAAGATCTCCATCAGGGGCCGTTCGTAGGCGGATTTGAAATGCTCGATAAACTGCGCCTCATCGTCCAGGTCGAACACATGCAGCAGCAGGACGCTGCGGTCCAGCGCCAGTTCCGACCAGATCGTGCCGGGAACGACCGTCGTGATCATCGACAGCGCCGCGAGGCCGTTGGGGCTGCGCAGGTCGATGGGGATTTTGATGAAGCGCGCGCGCGGCGGGCGTGAGCCGCAGGTCAAGACGCCCCAGGCCACTTGCAGGTTGGAAACAATCACGTCGCGGCCCACCCGCAGGAACAGGCTCAGGATCACGCCAGGACGGCGCAGGCTGATCGGTTGCGGGCGCAGTGGCGCCATCATCAGCGGCGCCAGCACGCCCAGCAATGCACCGAGCAACAGGTTGCCGGGGCTCATGGACAGGTTCAGCACCAGCCACAAACCCAGCAGGGCCAGCGACAACCACGGGGCAGGAAACAGGCGCTTCATGGTTGCACCTCCAGGGCGGCTGCCTGGGCTTCCGGGCTCGGCACCGGACGCGTCGCCATCACCGCCATCACGTAGCTTTCCGGGTTGTTCAGGCTCTTGGCGGTGGCCAGCGTGTAGCGCATCAGTGGCTCGGCCTTGAAGGTCAGCGCGATGCTCAGGCCCAGCAGCAGGAAGATCGGCACACATTCATAGCGGCGCAGCAGGGGCGAGGGCCGTTCTTCCGGGGTCCAGAAACGCTGGATGCCAAGCCGGGCGAAGGCGATCAGCGAGGCCAGCCCCGACAGGATCAACAGCGCCACCAAGCCCCAGGCCGCCGGGCGGATGGGTTCATCCACCGCGTTGCCCAGCCCCAGCGGATTGACCAGCGCATGCAGCAGGCTGAGCTTGCCGATAAACCCGGACAGGGGCGGCATGCCGATGATCAGCAGCGCGCAGGCAATAAAGCTCAGGCCCAGGAACGCCATGGTCCAGGGGATCACCTGGCCGATCACGGCTTTCTGTTCATCGTCGAGGTTGACGCCGGGCCGTGGATGCAGGGATTCCATGGCCTTGGGCAGGGCGTCGATTTCCTCGTCCAGCGGCAGGTCATTGGCCGAGCGCGAGCGTTCGATCAATTCCGCCAGTAAAAACAGCGCGCTCAACGCCAGGGTGGAGCTGACCAGATAGAACAGCGCCCCGGCCGTCAGGCTGGGCTGGGCAAACCCCACGGCCGACAGCAGGATGCCGGCCGATACCAGGATGCTCAGGCTCGCCATGCGTTCCAGGCGTTGCGCCGCGAGCATCGCCAGCGCCGCGCAGAGGATGGTCGCCATGCCGCCGTACACCAGCCAGTCACCGCCAAACAACGCCGAAGCGCCGGCCTGGCCGGAAAACAGCAAGGTCCACAGGCGCAGCACAGTGTACACGCCGACTTTGGTCATGATCGCGAACATCGCCGCCACCGGCGCGCTGGCCGATGAGTAGGCGGGCGCCAGCCAGAAGTTCAGCGG
>NZ_CVTX01000067.1:0-9351 GCF_900005715.1 Pseudomonas sp. 34 E 7 | reverse complement strand
GCTCAGCCGCAGGGGCGCCTATCGCAGCGCCGCGTGCGCGGCCTTTGTCGAGTTGATCAAGGCGCCGCCAGCCACTGACTGACAATGCCGTCATACACGCCGGTCGCCACGCTCAAGTGCAACCATTGGTCGACGTAGCTTTTCCAGGCCACATCATCGCGCGGCAGCAGGAAGGCTTTCTGGCTGTACTGCATCTGCCGATCGGGGTTGACCGCGCACAGTCCCGGTTTTTGCTTTTGCTGGTAACGCGCTTCGCTGGCGTCGGTGATCATCACGT
Source organism: Pseudomonas sp. 34 E 7 (assembly GCF_900005715.1). Classification (NCBI taxonomy): domain Bacteria; kingdom Pseudomonadati; phylum Pseudomonadota; class Gammaproteobacteria; order Pseudomonadales; family Pseudomonadaceae; genus Pseudomonas; species Pseudomonas sp. 34 E 7. The sequence continues at coordinate 9,074 of NZ_CVTX01000067.1, read as the reverse complement.
CGGCCTTGCCCGCCAGCAGTTCGTCAAAAATGCTCACGTTGTCGTGCAGGCGTATCTGCGCCTTGCCCAGCTGGGCGCGGGCAAACGCTTCATTGGTGCCGCCCGCCGGTTCGATCACCCGAACCTGGGGCTGGTTGATTTGCTCGACGCTCTGGTAGCGCTGCACGTCGGCGCAACGTACCAGGGGGATCTTGCCGTCGACACCGAGCGGCTGGCTGAAGAAGGCTTTTTTCTGGCGCTCCAGTGACACCGAAATCCCGCCGACGGCGATGTCGCAGCGTTGGGCCAGCAAGTCCGGCATCAGGGTTTTCCAGGTGGTCGGCACCCAGGTGACCGTCGCGTTGAGGCTCTTGGCCAGGGACTCGGCCATGGCGATATCAATGCCCTGGTAGCGGCCATCGGCACGCAGCGAGGTGTAGGGCATGTAGTCGCCGGTGGTGCACACCGTCAGCGTGCCACGCTCGATGACCTCGTCCAGGCGTGACGGGCTGGTATCGGCCAGGGCGGTGGTGGCCACGCTCGCCAGTACACACAGGGCTAGAGGAGCTTTCATGCGGTCGAGTCCTTGGGGCAGGTCGGGCGCACATTATTTCCAGCGCGGGGCAGGGTGGCAAGGTGCGGGATTGACGGCGTTGCGGCTTTCGACCTTTTTTTCACGTTGCAGTGGTTAAGCTGCCGATCAAGGTCGTTTTACTTCCGTTTTGTCCACCATGAGCCCGCGATGTCGCCACAACCTCCATCCTCCATCGAGACCGAATTCACCGAGCGCTATGACCGTGAGCATGCCAGGGTCTGTGGTGATACCGATCCGCCCGGGCTGTTGCAGCGTCTGGCCGCGTGGCGCGATGCACGGTTGGTGCGCCATGCGTTGAAGGTCGCCGGGGAGCCCGGATTGATCCTCGACCTGGCCTGCGGCTCCGGGCGGTTCTGGCCGGTGCTGGCTGAGCACGTCAATCGGGTGATCCTGGCCTCGGACCCTTCCCAGGACATGCTCGACCACGCCCGCACCCATCACTCGGCGGCGTTGCTCAAACGCGTCAAGACATTCCCGGGCTCAGCGTTTTCCATTGGTCTGTCGGCGAATGCGGTGGATTGCATCTTCTGCCTGGAGTTGTTTCGCCATGCGCCCGATAACGAGGTGCGCCTGGCCTTGCTACGGGAATTCCACCGAGTCAGCCGCGACACGGTGATTGTGTCCGTGGACGCGCGTATCCCGGTTGAGGAGGAGTTTCGCCAGGCCGGCTTCAAAGTCTTGAATCAGCGGGAGTTCCTGCCCGGCTCCAAACTGTGGTGTGTCTACGTACTGCGTAAGAGGGGATAGCTTCAGAGGGGATAGCTTCCGCCTGTCGGATTATTCTTCCTCTTCTGTCTGAGTTTTCGCGGTTGCCTGTGCACTGCGGATGCTCGCAAGTCCCTTTCGCGATATATACTGCGCGCCATTCTTCAAGGGAGAGCCGTGTGGCCATCGATATTCACTGGATCTGCGACAACGATAGCCTCGGCCAGCATTGCGCCCAATGGCAGCAGTTGCCATTCGTCGCCCTCGACACCGAATTCATGCGGGTCGACACCTTCTACCCCATTGCCGGGCTGATCCAGATCGGTGATGGCGTGCGCGCGTATCTGATCGATCCCCTGACCATCGACAACTGGCAACCCTTGGCCGCCTTGCTGGAAAACCCGGGCGTGATCAAGGTGGTACATGCCTGCAGCGAAGACCTGGAAGTGCTGTTGCGCCTGACCGGCAGCCTGCCGGCGCCATTGTTCGACACCCAGTTGGCTGCGGCTTACCTGAACCTCGGGTTCTCCATGGGGTACTCGCGGCTGGTGCAGGCGGTGCTCGATATCGACCTGCCCAAGGGCGAGACGCGCTCGGACTGGCTGCAGCGGCCCTTGTCCGAAACCCAGGTGAGCTATGCCGCCGAGGACGCCGTGCACCTGGCCGAAGTCTACATCCGCCTGCGCCCGCAATTGAGCGATGACAAATACGCCTGGGTACTGGAAGACGGCGCCGAACTGGTGGCCAACCTGCGCCGCGAAGTCGACCCGTACGAGGTGTACCGCGACGCCAAGCTGGCGTGGAAGCTGTCCCGCGCCCAGCTCGCCGTATTGCGTGAACTGTGCGCCTGGCGCGAGCAGCAAGCCCGCGCCCGTGACCTGCCGCGCAACCGCATCGTGCGTGAGCACTCGTTATGGCCCCTGGCCAAATCCCAGCCGGATAACCTCGCCGCCCTGGGCAAGATCGAAGACATGCACCCGCGCACCGTGCGTCAGGACGGCCAGTTCCTGCTCGACCTGATCAAGCGTGCGGGCAGCGTGCCCATGGACCAATGGCCGCCTGCCGTGCCTGAACCGCTGCCGGTCGACGCCGCCGCGCTGATCAAGCAACTGCGCGCCCTGGGCCAGACGTTCGCCGAGCGCCTGGACATGGCGCCGGAACTGATGCTGCGCAAGAAAACCCTCGAAGCCCTGGTCAAAAGTGGCTATCCCGATGGGCCTTACCAATTACCCGATTCGCTGCGTGGCTGGCGTCGCGAGTTGATGGGCCAGGCGCTGCTCGACAGCCTGGCCAATGCCGGAGAACAGCCTTGAAACGTATTTGCTCGATTTATCGCAGCCTGAAAAAAGACGGCATGTACCTCTATGTGCTCAAGAGCGACGCCCTGGAGCGGGTGCCGGAGCCGTTGATGGTCGCCTTCGGCAAGCCGCATCACGCCTTCGACATGGTGCTGACACCCGAGCGCAAACTGTCGCGCGAGGACATCGTCGTGGTCCTGGAAAACCTCGACAAGCAGGGCTATCACCTGCAAATGCCGCCCGCCGAGGACGAGTACATCGAGCACCTGCCTGAAGAGCTGCTGCGCCGCAACGACCCGATGTAATCGATCAACGCCCGTCTCAGGGCGCAGGCTTGAATGGAATTGTATTAGAGGACGGTGGCCGTAAGGATGCGGGCGGCCGTCAGCACTGTTTTTGAAAGGTTTGAACCATGCGTGTTCTGATTGCTGAACAGGATCACCCGCTCTACGCCCAATTGCTTCGCGAAGCCGCGCCTGACCTTGAGGTACTGACCAGCGGCGACTCGGCCGAACTCTCGCGCCTGGCCGCCGATTCCCCGGTATGGCTGGGCCAGCCGGACCTGCTGGCGACGCTGTTGCGCCAGGGCCATCATCCGCAATGGTTGCAGTCGACCTGGGCTGGCATTACGCCCCTGTTGGCCGAAGGCCTGCCGCGTGATTATCGCCTGACCCGCGCGGTCGGCATCTTTGGCCAGGTCATGGCCGAATTCGTCCTGACCTACATGCTCGGCCACGAGCGTGAAGTGCTGGCGCGGCTGGTCAGCCAGGTCGAGCGCAAGTGGGACAGCCGCCAGGGCCAGAGCCTGGCGGGGCGCAAGGTGCTGGTGGTCGGCACCGGCGACATTGGCCAGCGTGTGGCGCAGTTCCTGCTGCCATTTGGCGTCAAGCTGTATGGCATCGCCAGCCAGGCCCGCGAGCAGGCGCCGTTTATCGAAGTCGCCGGGCTCGATCAATTGGGCCGGCTGGTGGGAGAGGTGGATTATGTGATCAACCTGCTGCCCAATACCCCTTACACCCATGACCTGTACGACGCCGCACTGTTCAAGCAATTCAAGCCGACCGCCTTGTTCATCAACGTCGGGCGCGGCGTGGCGGTGGTGGATGCCGATCTGGTCGAAGCCCTCAAAGAGGGACACCTGGCCGGAGCGGTGATCGACGTCTGTCGCCAGGAGCCGCTGCCGCAACGCCACCCGTTCTGGACGGCGTGGGGCTTGTTGTTGACCGGGCACAGCTCGGCCCCGACCTCGCCGGCAATGATGGTGGAGTTGTTTGTGCAGAACGTGCGTGCGTACCAGGCTAAACAAGCCCTGCGCGGGGAAGTGGATTTCGAGCGCGGCTACTGATACGACACGGTAAAAAAATGTGGGAGGGGCAAGCCCTAATGCCAGCCTGTAGGAGCGAGCTTGCTCGCGAAAAACTCATAGGCACCGCGTTCATGCAGAAAGCACGCGTTATCGTTGACGTTTTTCGCGAGCAAGCTCGCTCCTACAGACCGGCATTCATGGGTTCTGCGCATAACTCAGAGAGTGAAGTCACCTTCCGAAACCAGCTCGCTCAGCGGCTTGCGCGGGCTTGGCGCTTCGCGGCCTTGCAGGTACTCGGGCAGGCTCGACTTGTCGCCCAGCTTGCCCACTGCCACGGCGGCGTGCAGCGCATAGCCTGCGGGGATCTTCAGCGCCTGGCGGGTCAGGTCCTGATCGAAGCCGGCCATGCCATGGGTGTGCCAGCCGGCGAGGCTGGCTTGCAAGGCCAGGTGAGCCCAGGCGGCGCCGGTGTCGAAGGTGTGCCACAGGGCCGGGGTTTCTTCCGTGGCGCCGGGGGCGATAAAGTCGGTCTTCGAGGCGATGATCACCAGTGCCGACGCATGCTGCGCCCAGCCCCGGTTGAACTCATTGAGCAAACCCAGGAAGCGCTCCCAGTCCGGCGTGTCGCGGCGGGCGTAGAGAAAGCGCCAGGGCTGCGAATTGTAGGCCGAAGGTGCCCAGCGCGCCGCCTCGAAGAAGCTCAGCAGGGTTTCCTGGGAGATGCTCTCGCCGGTGAAGGCGCGAGGCGACCAGCGTTCGGTGAACTGGGTGTGGATCGGATAGTCGGCAACACGGGTCATGAGCAGTTCCTGATCGTCAATTCGGCGCTCAAAACTACTGCGCAACTCCTGGACTGACAAGCGTTGTTACACCGCCAGTCGCAAGCGCTTGGCCCCAAGGGACTTGGGCACTAGACTGGCGGCCTTTGAACCTACCGATACTGATGCAGAGCCATGGCCGCCAAAGTCGAACCTTTCTGGATACGCAAAACCCTCGAACACCTCGACCAGGAGGAATGGGAATCGCTGTGCGACGGCTGTGGCCTGTGCTGCCTGCAAAAGCTTGAGGATGAAGACGACAACAGCGTCTATTACACGCGCATCGCCTGCAAACTGCTGGACCTGAAAACCTGCCAGTGCACCGACTACCCTAATCGTCGGGCGTCGGTGCCGGACTGCATCCAGCTCACGCCCGGGCAGGCCGACCAGTTCAAGTGGCTGCCGCCCACCTGCGGTTATCGCCTGGTCAGCGAGCGCAAGGATTTGCCATTGTGGCACCACCTGGTCTGCGGCGACCGCGACGCCGTGCACCACGAACGCATTTCCCAGTCCGGGCGCATGCTCAGCGAAGGCAGCGTGCCAGAGGACGACTGGGAGGATTACCTGATCTTCCGCGCGGGTTAACCAGGAGTGCGTATGAAGGTGGGATTCAAGCTGGCGGCATCGGCGCTGTTGCTGGCGCTGAGCACGTCGGCGTGGTGCGCCAGGAAAGTCGACCTGGATTACCACGTCAAACTTCTGCCCCAGAGCGATCAGGCCGAGGTGCGCGTGAGCCTGTCCCAGGGCTCTGCGGTGCGCAGCCTGGATTTCGACCTTGGCCGCGACGGCGACTACAGCGATTTCAAGGCCGATGGGCAATGGAAGGTCGATGGTCGTCGGGGTCACTGGCAACCCAGCGCCGACAAGGCCAGCCTGACCTACCGCGTACGTCTGGGCCACGCGCACAAACCCGGCACCTACGAAGCGCGCATGACGCCGGCCTGGGCGCTGTTTCGCGGCGACGACCTGGTGCCCACCGCACGGCTGGACCAGCAGGAGGGTGTCGAGCTGGTCGCGCGCCTGATCTTCGACCTGCCGCCGGGTTGGAACAGCATCGAGACCGCCTGGCCGCGTATCGGCAAGAACAAGTTCCGCATCGACAACGTGTCCCGCCTGTTCGACCGCCCCACCGGCTGGATGCTCGCCGGTAGCCTGGGCAGCCGGCGCATGCGCCTGGGGCAGACCGACGTCACCGTGACCTCGCCCAAGGGCCAGGGCATGCGGCGCATGGATGTGTTGACGCTGCTGACCTTCGTGTGGCCGCAAGTGGAAGCCGCGTTCCCGCGCCACCCGGCCAAAATTTTGGTGGTGGGCGCCAGCGACCCGATGCGCCGTGGCGCCTTTTCGGCGCGTGACTCGGTCTACCTCAACAGCCGCACGCCGCTGATCAGTGAAGACGGCAGCAGCCCGTTGATCCGCGAAGTGGTGCAGGCCATCGCCCGATTCAATGACCACGACAGCAGTGACTGGATCAGCGAAGGCCTGGCCGGGTACTACGCCATTGAACTGGTGCGTCGCGCCGGGGGAATCACCGATGAGCGGTATCAGGCGATACAGACGCGCCTGACCAAGGAGGGCAAGGCTGTGACCAGCCTGCGTGGCGAACACGTCAGCGGCGCAACAGTGTCACGGGCGGTGGTGGTGTTGCAGGAACTGGACCGCGAGATCCGCGTGAAAACCCATAACAAGCGCTCGCTGGATGACCTGGCGCAAGCGGTAATGCGCGCGGGCAGCGTGACCACGAAAGACTTTGTGCGACTGGCCGAGCGCATCATTGACGGTTCATCCGCCGTACTCGACAGCAAGCTGCTGCAGTAATCTTAAAACCCTGCACAAAACAAATGTGGGAGGGGGCTTGCCCCCGATAGCAGAGTGTCAGCCAGCAACTCTTGCGCTGACCCACCGCTATCGGGGGCAAGCCCCCTCCCACATTTAAATCTCCAGCGGCCCGATTACTCGGCTCAGCCCGGGGTTTTCACCGCTTTTTCAGCCGCCACTTCAGCCTTGGTCTTCAAGTTCTTCAACTCCGCGCCCGCTCGCTCGATCTTGGTACGTACGCTGTTCATTTCCTGGCGGCCTTGCTCCAGCTTGTCCTTGAGCGAGCTGTGGCCGGTGAAACCGCGTGCCAGCGCCACGCCGCCAATCGCCACCTGGATCAGCCCGAAGAGCCCGCCACGGCGCAGGCCTTTGCCGACCATCATCACGCCACCGGCTACCGAGCCGATGCGTTCCCAGCCGTGCACATTCTGGGGGCGCTGCTCGTCCGGCTGCAGGTGTTCAATCACAGGTCGCAGGGTTTTGCTGTCGCTCATGATCCGTCTCCAACAAAGATAAGTGTCATTAGCTGACTGTTGGCGATGGCCGGATGTTCCCGCTATTTGCGTCCCCGGCTTTCAGTATTTGGGTCCCGAGCGGGTGTTATTGCCCTTGGCCAGGCGGTCGTAGAGCACCACGTTGACGGTGGCGGCGAGGTTCATGCAGCCGGTGGTCGGGATGTAGACCACGTCCTCGCACCAGTCGCGAATCTCTTTGTCCAGCGAGCCGTCTTCGGGGCCGAAGATGTACAGCGCGCGGTCGGGGTGGGTGTATTCGGGCAGGGGGCGGGCGCCTTCCACCAGTTCCACGGCGACGGGGATGCAGCCCAGGGGCAGGATCTTTTTCAGGTCATCGATGCCGATCAGCGGAATGTCGTGATGCACCTTCTTGGTATCGGTGATGAAATCTCGCGCGCGCTCGTAACGCACGCCGGTATAGAACACCGAAGCCACGCCGTAGCAGCCGGCGGCGCGCATCACCGAGCCGACATTTTCCGGGGATTTGGGGTTATACAGACCGATGCAGCTGTAGCGTTTATTGCCCACGGGGAAGGGTGCCTTGCAGGAAAAACCGCGATTATACGGTCTTGGGCAGTGTGGTGCTTGGGCGATCGCTATCGGCGGCAAGTCGAATCGTCGCACCGCCCTCCCACAGGGGAATGCATTCCAAATGTGGGAGGGGGCTTGCCCCCGATGAGGCCGGTACAGCCAGCGATGATCTCAGTCGTCTTTCTTCATCAACCCCGCCAACGCCGCAAACGGGTTGTGTGTCGCCTTGGCAATCGTCGGGCTGCTGGTGGAGCCTTCGCCGAAGTACTGCTGGTCGGTGTAGCGCGAGTGCTCGTTGTCATGGCAGTACAGGCACAGCAGTTCCCAGTTGGAGCCATCCTGGGGATTGTCGTCATGATTGTGGTTGCGGTGGTGCACGGTCAGTTCGCTCAGGCGCTTGCCGGCGAATTCACGGGCGCAGCGGCCGCACACGTGGGGGTACATTTTCAGGGCTTTGTCGCGGTAGCCCATTTCCCGGTCGCGCTGGGCATCGGCAAGGATGCGGTCCAGCTTGGCGGTGTGGGAGGGCGGGTTGGTCGAGCTCATCATGGCTCCTGGCTATTGGGTGGTCACGGACAGGTTGATTCTAGCTAATCACAGCGCAATTAGCCCTTGAGCTTTTCCGCAATCCAGATGGTGTGTCGCGTGCCTTTGTTGCCATGGGCAAACACCTGCACTTCTTCGGCCTTGAAACCGGCCTTGCGCAGTTTGTCGCTGAACAGTTTGTCGGCGCTGGCCGACCACACGGCAAGCACGCCCTTGGGGCGCAGGGCCTTGGCGCAGGCGGCCAGGCCACCGGTGGAATACAGCCAGCTGTTGGCTTTTTGCGTGAGGCCTTCAGGGCCGTTATCGACGTCCAGCATGATCGCATCAAACCCCTGGGGCTCAGCCTGCAGCACCTTGGCCACGTCTTCCATGCGCACCACCGTGCGCGGGTCGAGCAAAGGGCGGCCGGACTTTTCGCCGAGCGGCCCACGGTTCCACTCCACCACGCCCGGCACCAATTCGGCCACCACCACTTCGGCGCTCTTGCCCAGGTGCTTGAGCGCCGAAGCCAGGGTAAACCCCATGCCCAGGCCACCAATCAGCACCCGTGAACCCGGGCGACCGGCGACCTTGCGGCACGGAATTTCCGCCAGGGCATCTTCGGAACCGTGCATGCGCGTGTTCATCAACTGGCCGCCGTCACCGCCCTGGATCTTGATGACGAAGTCCTCACCGTATTCGAACAGGCACAAGGCACCGCCGTTGTCGGGGATCGGAGTGGTGTCCAGCAGAACGAAACGTTTCATGGAAATCTCATTGGGAAGGGCATTCTTGCGCGGTTGGGAGTAGCCTTGTGACATTCCGGTCAGGCCATGGAGCCATCGATGAAGTGCAGCATTCTAACGGTCATTGTGCTTGGCGCGCTCACATTGGGTGCGGCGCAGGCGCAGGAGTTGCAAACCGTACCGGTCGCACCCGCGCCAACCCCCGGCGCGCCGGGCACGCCAACGCCCACGTTGTACC
>NZ_CVTX01000079.1:0-4266 GCF_900005715.1 Pseudomonas sp. 34 E 7 | reverse complement strand
CGCAGCCCCAGGCGAATTGCCGGTTGCTCGCCGTCGATGGGTTCCAGGCTGCAATCCCAGTCGCTGGCCTGCACGTCCACCGGGCGGATCTGCAGGCGATGACGGCGCGCGTCCTGCAGGATCTGGTCCGGGCTGTAGAAACCCATTGGCCAGCTGTTGATCAGCGCGCAGGCGAAAGCCGCCGGCTCATGGCATTTGAGCCAGCAACTGGCGTAGGTCAGCAAGGCAAAACTGGCCGCGTGGGACTCGGGAAAACCATAGCTGCCAAAGCCTTTGATCTGCTCGAAAATCTGCGCGGCGAAGGCTTCGGTGTAGCCGTTCTTGAGCATGCCGTCGCGCAGCCGCTGCTGGTGCGGCTCCAGGCCGCCGTGGCGTTTCCAGGCGGCCATGGAGCGGCGCAACTGGTCGGCCTCGCCGGGGCTGTAGTCGGCGGCGACCATGGCGATCTGCATCACTTGTTCCTGGAACAACGGGATGCCCAGGGTGCGCTCCAGCACCACTTTCAATTCAGGCGATGGATACGTGGTGGGTTCTTCCTTGTTCCTGCGCCGCAAATACGGATGCACCATGCCGCCCTGGATCGGCCCCGGCCGCACGATGGCGACTTCGATCACCAGGTCGTAGAAGGTTTGCGGCTTGAGCCTGGGCAGCATCGACATCTGCGCCCGCGATTCGATCTGGAACACGCCGATGGTGTCGGCCTTGCTGATCATCGCGTAGGTGGCCGGGTCTTCCTTGGGAATAGTTGCCAGGCTCCAATTCTGGTGGCGATGGCGGCGCAGCAAATCGAAGCAGCGCCGGATCGCGCTGAGCATGCCCAGGGCGAGGATATCCACCTTGAGCAGGCCGACGGCGTCGAGGTCGTCCTTGTCCCACTGGATGATGGTGCGCTCGGCCATGGCGGCGTTCTCCACCGGCACCAGGGTGTCCAGCGGGTATTCGGAAATCACGAAGCCGCCGGGGTGCTGGGACAAATGCCGGGGAAAGCCGATCAATTGCCCGGTCAGGGTCAGTACGCGGCGCAGCAGCGGGCTGTCCGGGTCGAAGCCGCTTTCGCGCAGGCGCTCCAATGGCGGCGCGTCGTCGCTCCAGCGCCCGCAGCAGTCGGCCAATGCGTTGACCTGATCCGGCGGCAGCCCGAGGGCCTTGGCCACATCGCGCACCGCGCCGGTTGCGTGGTAGCTGCTGACCACCGCCGTCAACGCTGCACGCGTGCGGCCATAGCGCTGGAAGACGTATTGCAGCACTTCCTCGCGGCGCTCGTGTTCAAAATCCACGTCGATATCCGGCGGCTCGTTGCGCTCCCTGGACAGGAAACGTTCGAACAGCACGTTGCTCAGGCTCGGGTTGATCTCGGTGATGCCCAGGGCAAAACACACCGCCGAGTTGGCCGCCGAACCGCGGCCCTGGCACAGGATCGAACGGCTGCGGGCAAAGCGCACGATGTCGTGCACGGTAAGGAAGTAACTTTCGTAGCCCAGCTCGCTGATCAGCCCCAGTTCCTTGTCGATCTGCTCCAGGGTCTTGGGGTCAATGCCTTCGGGCCAGCGCTGGGCAATGCCCTCCTGGGTGAGGGTGCGCAGCCAGGATTCGGCATCATGGCCTGCGGGCACCAGCTCACGCGGGTAGTGATAGCGCAACTGGCCAAGGTCGAAAGTGCAGCGCCGTGCGATGGCCAGGGTTTCATCGAGCAGGGCTTGGGGATAGAGCGCGGCCAGGGCATCGAGACTGCGCAGGTGCCGCTCGCCATTGGGGTGCAAGTGCAGGCCGGCTTCGGCCACCGGGACGTGATGGCGGATGGCGGTCATGGTGTCTTGCAGGGCACGACGGCCGCGCGCATGCATGTGCACATCCCCGCAGGCGACCGCCGGAATCTGCAGGCTGGCCGCCAGTTGCAGGCGTTGCTCCAGATGGCGCGCATCGTCTTGCCCGCAGTGCAGGTGCACCGCCAGCCACAAGCGCTCGGCGAAGGTGCGGCGCAGCCACTGGATGCTGGCCTGGGTGTCGCTGTCCTGCGCTACCCACAACGCCAGCAGACCGGGCAGCGGTTGCTCGAAGTCTTCCTGCAGCAGGCGGTAGCTGCCCTTTTCGGCGCGGCGTCGGGCCAGGGTGATCAAGCGGCACAGGTGCTGGTAACCGCTCAGGTTTTCCACCAGCAGCACCAGTGTCGGCCCGTTCTCGAGGCGCACTTCACTGCCGATAATCAGCGGCAGTTCCAGCGCCTTGGCTGCCTGCCAGGCGCGCACGATGCCCGACAGCGTGCATTCGTCGGTGATCGCCAGGGCGCTGTAGCCTTGGCGTTTGGCGCGTTCGAACAACTCCAGCGCACTGGAGGCACCGCGCTGGAAGCTGAAGTTGGACAGGCAATGCAGCTCGGCGTAACTCATGCCTGCCCCGCCCCTGCAGGAGCGAGCTTGCCCGCGAAAAACCCAAGGGCACCGCATTCATTCTGGTGCCCCGCGTTATCGTTAACCACCTTCGCGAGCAAGCTCGCTCCTACAGAGGGTGGCGACCTATGGGCTTTCATGCAAACCAGCCTTGCAACCACAATCCATCCTGTTGCCCCACTGTGCGGTAGGCCCAGCCTTGCTGGCCGGTGCGGGTCTGGATGAGGTAATAGTCGCGGCGGATATCGGCGCCGTCCCACCAGCCGGATTCGATGCGTTCCGGCCCCATCAGGATCTGTACGCCCTGCTCGGCCAGCAAGGTCGGCTGGTGCAATAACCAGCCAGGGCGCCGCACCTTGTTCAAGGTCGGGCATGGACGGGGGTCAACGGCGGTTTGCCAGGCGCATTCAGGGCGATGGTCGGCGTGAAAACGCAGGCCCTGCACCGCTTCATCGCCCAGGCGTGCGCGCAGGCGTTCGCGCAATTGTTCCCAGGGCAGGGTCTGTTGCGGGCGGTCATCGAACAGGTCCTGGCGCTGCGGCACGAACACCGGCAAGTCCTGGGCCACCAGGCGAAACCCGCGCACCGGTGCCGTGACTTGCACCTGTTCCAGGCGCCCACGGGCCAGTTCGAACAGCATCGAGGGCTCGCGCTCGGCACTCAGCAGGCCGACCTTGATCACACTGTCGGGCGCCTGGGCATGCTCCAGGTGCAGGTCGAAACGCTGCACGCCACTGTCACGCCCGCACAGGAAGGCGGACAAGTCAGCGGTCAGGCGGCGCAAGGGAAACAGCAAGGCCTGGTGGGATTGCACGTCGAAATTCAACTCGATGCGCACATCGAACCGGTCCGGCGGTTGATAGAAACCCAGGGCCAATGGCCGCTGCCCGGTCAGGGCGTCGAGGTGCTTGAGCAGGCTGGCGTCAAAGCGCCGCGCCAGGGTATGCCGGGGCAGCGCCTGCACCTGGACCAACGTGCGCAGGCCCATGCGCGACAAGGCGGTGGCGGCCTGCGGGTCAATCCCGGCGCGGTCGACCGGCAGTGGCGCCAGCGCCTGCATCAAGGCGCTGTCATCAGCCACCGCCAGGCCATCGTACCGATTGGCCAACACCCGCGCCGCCGCTGGATTGGGCGCGGCGACGATGCGGTGCCGAAAGCCCAGCTCGGTCAACTCTTGGCGCAAGCGCGCTTCGAACTGCGGCCAGGGCCCGAACAGGCCCAGGCTCGACTCGATCTCGAACAGCAAGGCGCGCGGGTAATACACGCTGACCTGGGAACTGAAGCGGTAGGCCCAGGCGGCCAGAAATTGCTGGCAGCGCTCGATCTCCAGCGGGTCGTATTCAGCGCAGGCAAAGGCTTTGGTCAGCGCATGCGCCGCCGTCAGCGACTGGCCGGGACGCAACCCCAGGGCGCGGGCGGCGGTATTGACGGTTTGCAGCACGCGCCGCTGCGGCGTACCGGCCAGCAGTGCCAGCGGCTGATCGGGCTCGGGATGGGCACGCAGCACGGCGTCCAGCGCCAATTGCGGGAAAACAATACAGACCCAGCGCATGGCAACCTCAATGCCCCGCCAGGGCAATCGGCGCCGGGTGAGCCAGGCCGCCCCGGCATTTGAGCACGCGCACTTGTGCCGGCCTTGACTCGACCGCCAGGCGCAAGGCGGCCGGCGATGGATTGATCGCCTCACTCAAGGAGCGCCAGGCAAACGCCAGGGTCTGCCCGGTTTCCGCCGCCACCTGCAAACGGCGCAAGGCCCGGTCATCGGCCTTGTGCGGCCAGCACAACACCGCGCCGCAACTGCCCGAGCGCAGGCATTGTTCCACCGCCCACAGCGCATCACGCTCCTGGGCCTGGATCACTGCGAGCTGGCGCACATCCA
>NZ_CVTX01000065.1:0-64746 GCF_900005715.1 Pseudomonas sp. 34 E 7 | reverse complement strand
GTTTCCCCATGTGAGAGTAGGTCATCGTCAAGATTAAATTCCAGAACCCCTGTTTGCTAACGCAAACAGGGGTTTTGTTTTGGGCGCTCGAAAATCATAAGAGCGTTCACCGCGGCCTGGGGAAGTGCGGCCTTTCTATGCAATGCCTCTTCGCATGGCTATCATGCGTGCCTCATTGTGAGGCGATACCTGCATGCTTACGCTGTTAGAACTTCTGAAAGATGGCCGATTCCATTCCGGAGAGGCGCTGGGTGCTGCCTTGGGCGTTAGTCGCAGTGCCGTGTGGAAGCAGCTTCAGCTTCTTGAGGCCGAATTGAATCTACCTATTCATAAGGTGCGTGGTAAGGGGTACCAGTTAGCGTCGCCACTGGTGTTTCTGAATGCTGAAGGGATTACGCGAAGTGCACCGTCGTTGTCCTGGCCTATCCATATCTACGACTCGATTGATTCCACCAACGCAGAGGCGTTGCGCATGGTTGATGTCGCGCGGGCTGTGCCTTTCCTGGTATTGGCTGAACAGCAAATGGCCGGGCGCGGTAGGCGCGGCCGAAAGTGGGTCAGCCCGTTCGCCCAAAACATCTATTACAGCCTGGTACTGCGTATTGAGGATGGCCTCCGGCAACTGGAAGGTCTGAGTCTTGTTGTTGGCTTGGCGGTCATTCAGGCTCTGCGAGAGTCCGGTGTTCAGGGTGCCGTCTTGAAATGGCCCAATGACGTATTGGTCGGGCGCAAGAAAATCGCGGGGATATTGCTGGAGTTGATTGGGGATCCGGCGGATATCTGTCACGTGGTAATCGGTATCGGGATCAACGTGAATATGCAGAGGGCTGCCGAGGTTGATCAGCAATGGACATCGGTGCAGCTCGAGACTGGATCTGCTGCTGACCGTAATGCTCTGGTGGCCCAGGTCAGCCTGCAACTGCAGCGCTACCTCGATCGACACAGGGTATCTGGCTTTGCGGCCCTCCAGGAGGAATGGGAGCAAAATCATGCGTGGCAAGGGCGCGCGGTATCACTTATCGCGGGTGTGAATCGTGTTGATGGAGTAGTGCTCGGTGTTGATCGTCAAGGAGCGTTGCGCCTGGACGTAGACGGTGTCGAAAAAACATACAGCGGTGGTGAGTTAAGCCTGAGGTTGCGTGATGATTCTTGAGCTCGACTGTGGGAATAGCTTTATCAAATGGCGAGTGCTGAATCTCGACAGGGTGAGCGCCTTTGCGGAGGGCGTGGTCGGTTCGAATGTGGCATTGATTGAGAGTTTGAATGCGGTGCCGGACATGGCACTGACGCGTTGTCGACTGGTGAGTGTTCGCGCCCTGGAGGAAACGGACAAGCTGGTCGAGACGTTGATTGACGCTTTTGGCATTACGGTCTCGTGTGCGACGTCCGCGGTGGAAATGGCGGGCGTTCGCAATGGCTATGAGGACTTTGAGCGGCTTGGCCTGGACCGTTGGCTGGCGATCCTTGGAGGGTACAAGCTAGCGTCCGGCCCCTGCCTGGTGTTGGATTTTGGCACGGCGGCGACTGCAGATTTCATTGATGTCGATGGCAAGCATTTGGGAGGCTTCATTTGTCCTGGTCTGCCGCTTATGCGCAACCAGTTGCGTACCCATACGCGCAAGATACGCTACGACGATGCGTCCGCTGAGCGCGCTCTGGAGCGCCTGTCGCCCGGGCGTACAACGGTCGAGGCGGTCGAGCGTGGCTGTACGCTGATGCTGAGAGGGTTTGTGCTCACCCAGATCGAGCTCGCCAGGAGTTATTGGGGAGATAGCTTCACGGTATTCCTGACTGGCGGAGATGCTGACCTGGTCTTTGACGCTGTGCCGCAGGCACGGCTTGTGCCGGATCTGGTATTTATTGGCCTGGCAATGGCGTGCCCTTTGCCCTGAGGTGCTTATGCGTTGGTTGTTTCTGCTTCTACTGATTCTTAATGTCTTCTATTACATATGGCATCAGCAAGAGGCGCCGTTGCGCGCCAAGGATGTCACTCCTCTGAGTCTTTATCGTGGCTCCCAGCAGGATATAAAACTGCTGAGTGAATCTTCCGATTCGGTGGCTCGCAGGGATCGTGCGAAATCGTCCGACACGCAAAATACCTGCTTGTACATTGGCGGGTTTGCCGATCAGCGCCAGGCGCAATCCTTGGAACAGCGCCTCACGAGCCTGGATATAAAGGTCAAGGTCCAATTGCTGAACATGCCTGAAGCAACCGGTTATTGGCTCCGAGTGTCCCCTGAAAGCAGGCGCCTGGCGGATGATCTGCCCTTTGAAAACCTTGCTAAGGAATTCAATGAGTTAAAACATAAAATAATGCTGTGCGAAGGCATTGCAACTCTCCAATAGTTTGCATAGAATGGCGCCCGCTTCGCAGTGAAGACCTTTAAGGCTTTTGATGCGAAGCAACGTCAACGCAGCTAACCTCATAATTTAAATGAGAAAATGCTTGACAGAAGGTCGGCGTGATGTAAAATGCCGGCTCGCTTAGGAGGGGTTCCCGAGCGGCCAAAGGGATCAGACTGTAAATCTGACGTCTACGACTTCGAAGGTTCGAATCCTTCCCCCTCCACCATTTTAGCGTGAGCTGCAAGCTCCGCGGGTATAGTTTAGTGGTAGAACCTCAGCCTTCCAAGCTGATGATGCGGGTTCGATTCCCGCTACCCGCTCCAAGTTTGCAGGTTGTGCAAGGTGTTTTGCTCTTGTAGCTCAGTTGGTAGAGCACACCCTTGGTAAGGGTGAGGTCAGCGGTTCAAATCCGCTCAAGAGCTCCATATAACAAGGCAGATATGAAAATATCTGCCTTTGTTTTAACAGCTGCCTCGGCTTGTATCGTGCTGTTTCTGGCGTTGGATGTCAGTGATTTCAAGTCTGTTGGGGTTGGTTGTTGTAAAGTCTTTTTCAGGCCTGCATAATGGTCGGCCTGATTTTGTTTTAGGTCAGTAGCTCAATTGGCAGAGCGACGGTCTCCAAAACCGTAGGTTGGGGGTTCGATTCCCTCCTGACCTGCCAGATTCACGTGGTGTGTCTGGCTTTCTTTTCACAGGATCTTCATAGATGACTCCTAAGGCTGAAGCTCAAAGCTCTCGTTTCGATCTGGTCAAGTGGCTCGCAGTAGTCGCCTTGGTGGTCGTAGGCGTTGTTGGCAATCAGTACTATTCTGCTTCGCCGATCCTGTACCGCGTTCTCGCTTTGCTCGCCCTTGCTGCTGTAGCCGCCTTTGTAGGCCTGCAGACTGCCAAGGGCAAGTCCTTCGCGGTCCTGGTAAAGGAAGCTCGCACTGAAATTCGTAAAGTCGTTTGGCCGACTCGCCAAGAAACCACACAGACCACATTGATTGTCGTGGCTGTTGTTCTGGTTATGGCGTTGCTGTTGTGGGGGCTCGATTCCCTGCTCGGCTGGCTTGTTTCCTTGATTGTTGGCTAAGGGTGTCCCGTGGCTAAGCGTTGGTACGTTGTGCATGCTTACTCGGGTTACGAGAAGCATGTTATGCGCTCTTTGCTGGAGCGCGTAAAGCTGGCAGGCATGGAAGATGGCTTCGGCGAAATTCTGGTTCCCACTGAAGAAGTGGTTGAAATGCGGAATGGCCAGAAGCGCAAGAGTGAACGTAAGTTCTTTCCTGGCTACGTGCTGGTGCAGATGGACATGAACGAAGGTACTTGGCACTTGGTCAAGGACACTCCTCGCGTCATGGGCTTCATTGGCGGTACTGCCGACAAGCCTGCACCGATCACCGATAAAGAGGCGGAAGCAATTCTGCGTCGTGTTGCTGACGGTAGCGACAAGCCTAAGCCGAAGACATTGTTCGAGCCAGGCGAGGTTGTTCGTGTCACAGATGGTCCGTTTGCTGATTTCAACGGCACTGTCGAAGAAGTTAACTACGAAAAGAGCCGGATCCAAGTGGCGGTGCTCATTTTCGGTCGCTCTACTCCGGTAGAGTTGGAGTTCAGCCAGGTCGAGAAGGTCTAGCTGAGCAAGCATCCCAACCCCACAGCCTAGGCTGTGGGGTTTTGTCGTCACTGGGATAAACGCGCAAGTAACCGGGGAGCCTTTCGAGGCGCTTGAACCCGTAATTGGAGTGCCTCATGGCCAAGAAGATTACCGCTTACATCAAGCTGCAAGTGAAGGCCGCTCAGGCCAACCCTAGCCCACCCGTCGGTCCAGCTCTGGGTCAGCACGGCGTGAACATCATGGAATTCTGCAAGGCCTTCAACGCCCGTACTCAGGGTATTGAACCAGGTCTGCCGACTCCAGTGATCATCACTGTATACAGCGACCGTAGCTTCACTTTCGAAACCAAGTCGACTCCGGCTTCGGTTCTTCTGAAGAAAGCTGCTGGTCTGACTAGCGGTTCCGCTCGTCCGAACACCGTTAAGGTTGGCACCGTAACTCGTGCTCAGCTGGAAGAAATCGCGAAAACCAAAAACGCGGATCTGACTGCAGCTGATATGGATGCAGCCGTGCGTACCATCGCCGGTTCTGCTCGTAGCATGGGCCTTAACGTGGAGGGTGTGTAATGGCTAAGCTGACCAAGCGCCAAAAGGCTATCGCCGGCAAAATTGAAGCGGGCAAGTCCTACAACTTTGTAGACGCTGCTGCCCTGCTGACCGAGCTGTCGACTGTCAAGTTCAGCGAGTCCGTTGACGTTGCTGTGAACCTGGGTGTTGACCCACGTAAATCCGACCAGGTCGTTCGTAGCGCTACTGTGCTGCCACACGGTACTGGCAAGACTGTACGTGTTGCTGTCTTCACCCAAGGCCCGGCCGCCGAAGCTGCTCTGGCCGCTGGCGCCGATCGCGTTGGCATGGACGACCTGGCTGCCGAAATGAAAGGCGGCGACCTGAACTATGACGTTGTTATTGCTTCCCCGGATGCAATGCGCGTTGTAGGTCAGTTGGGTCAGATCCTGGGTCCACGCGGCCTGATGCCTAACCCTAAAGTCGGCACCGTAACGCCAGACGTAGCTACCGCGGTTAAAAACGCCAAGGCTGGCCAGGTTCGTTATCGCACCGACAAAAACGGCATCATTCACACCTCCGTTGGCAAAGTCGGCTTTGATGCCGTCAAGCTGAAGGAAAACGTTGAAGCCCTGATCGCTGATCTGAAGCGTATCAAGCCTGCTTCCTCGAAAGGTATCTACGTCAAGCGCGTTACCCTGAGCACCACTATGGGCCCAGGTCTGGTCATCGACCAAGGCTCGCTGGACGTATAAGACACAGGTTGGCGCGAGCGATTGCGTCAATTGAAAGATTGGGGTCCCTGCCTGGCGGGGGCTATCCAAGACCGTAGGCGACGCAAGTCTTAAACCAACAAGCCTACGCAGATGGTGCTCCCGGTTCCTTACCGAATCAGACACCAAAACGACATCAGGCCTAGGCCGGATGAAACGGTAACAAGCAGGAGTTAAACCCGTGGCAATTAATCTCGAAGACAAGAAGGCCATCGTCGCTGAAGTCAACGAGGCTGCCAAAGCTGCTCTGTCCGCTGTCGTGGCTGATGCCCGTGGTGTGACAGTAAGCGCTATGACCGGACTCCGTAAAGAGGCTCGTGAAGCTGGCGTATACGTACGTGTTGTACGTAACACCCTGCTCAAGCGCGCTGTTGCTGACACTGAATACAGTGTTCTCAACGACGTGTTCACTGGCCCGACTCTGATCGCGTTCTCCAAGGACCATCCAGGCGCTGCTGCCCGTTTGTTCAAGGAATTCGCCAAGAGTCAGGATAAGTTCGAGATCAAGGCAGCTGCGTTCGAGGGCAAGTTCCTCGCAGCTAACCAAATCGACGTACTGGCAACACTGCCGACCCGTAACGAAGCTATTTCGCAGCTGATGAGCGTGATTCAAGGCGCTACCAGCAAGCTGGCTCGTACTCTGGCTGCAGTTCGCGAGCAAAAAGAAGCTGCCGCAGCCTAAGGCTGAGCAAATTCTTTCGCGTATTTTTGTTTATTTCGATGGCCGCGTAGGCCGTCCCCCAATTCAGGAAATACAGCAATGTCTATCTCCCAAGACGATATCCTCAACGCCGTAGCTGAAATGTCGGTTCTGCAGGTTGTTGAGCTGATCAAAGCTTTCGAAGAAAAATTCGGCGTTTCCGCTGCCGCTGCTTCCGCTGGCCCAGCTGTTGCTGCTGTCGCTGCTGAAGAGCAAACCGAATTCAACGTCATGCTGCTGGAAGCTGGCGAGAAGAAAGTAAACGTGATCAAGGCAGTACGTGAACTGACCGGTCTGGGCCTGAAAGAAGCCAAGGCTGTAGTTGACGGCGCTCCTGCCCAGGTTCTGGAAGCTGTGTCGAAAGACGCTGCTGACAAAGCCAAAGCTACTCTGGAAGAAGCAGGCGCTAAAGTCGAGCTGAAGTAAGCATCGACCTTGCGTCTCCAGCCCAAGCTTTAAGCTGAAGGCTGATGGCTGGTGGCTCTTGCCACCGGCCTTTTTCCGTTCTTGGCTGTCGACTCGGTCGCCGCCATTAACGCGCTGTAGCCACCCGATGCGGTGGTGCAAACCATGGGGTTTGCAAGATTTTCTGGCTGCTCCCGTCGGGAGGGCCAAACAAGCAGGTGACCAAGCTGGGGAACGCTGATGGCTTACTCATATACTGAGAAAAAACGTATCCGCAAGGACTTTAGCAAGTTGCCGGACGTCATGGATGTCCCGTACCTTCTGGCTATCCAGCTGGATTCGTATCGTGAATTCTTGCAGGCGGGAGCGACCAAAGATCAGTTCCGCGACGTGGGCCTGCATGCGGCCTTCAAATCCGTTTTCCCGATCATCAGCTACTCCGGCAATGCTGCGCTGGAGTACGTCGGTTATCGCCTGGGCGAACCGGCATTTGATGTCAAAGAATGCGTGTTGCGCGGTGTTACGTACGCCGTACCTTTGCGGGTAAAAGTCCGTCTGATCATCTTCGACAAAGAGTCGTCGAACAAAGCGATCAAGGACATCAAAGAGCAAGAAGTCTACATGGGTGAAATCCCCCTGATGACTGAGAACGGTACCTTCGTTATCAACGGTACCGAGCGCGTAATCGTTTCCCAGCTGCACCGTTCCCCGGGCGTGTTCTTTGACCACGACCGCGGCAAGACGCACAGCTCCGGTAAGCTCCTGTACTCCGCGCGGATCATTCCGTACCGCGGTTCGTGGTTGGACTTCGAGTTCGACCCGAAAGACTGCGTGTTCGTGCGTATCGACCGTCGTCGTAAGCTGCCGGCCTCGGTACTGCTGCGCGCGCTCGGCTATACCACTGAGCAAGTGCTGGACGCCTTCTACACCACCAACGTATTCAGCCTGAAGGATGAAACCCTCAAGCTGGAGCTGATCGCTTCGCGTCTGCGTGGTGAAATTGCCGTCCTGGACATCCAGGATGAAAAGGGCAAGGTCATTGTTGAAGCCGGCCGCCGTATCACCGCGCGCCACATCAACCAGATCGAAAAAGCCGGTCTCAAAGAGCTGGAAGTGCCGCTGGACTACGTCCTGGGTCGCACTACCGCCAAGGTCATCGTTCACCCGGCGACAGGCGAAATCCTGGCTGAGTGCAACACCGAGCTGAACACCGAGATCCTGGCCAAAATCGCCAAGGCTCAAGTCGTTCGCATCGAGACCCTGTACACCAACGACATCGACTGCGGTCCGTTCATCTCCGACACCCTGAAGATCGACTCCACCAGCAACCAATTGGAAGCGCTGGTCGAGATCTATCGCATGATGCGTCCTGGTGAGCCACCTACCAAAGATGCTGCCGAAACCCTGTTCAACAACCTGTTCTTCAGCCCTGAGCGTTATGACCTGTCTGCGGTCGGCCGGATGAAGTTCAACCGTCGTATCGGTCGTACCGAGATCGAAGGTTCGGGCGTGCTGTGCAAGGAAGACATCGTCGCGGTACTGAAGACCCTGGTCGACATCCGTAACGGTAAAGGCATCGTCGATGACATCGACCACCTGGGTAACCGTCGTGTTCGCTGCGTAGGCGAAATGGCCGAGAACCAGTTCCGCGTTGGCCTGGTACGTGTTGAGCGTGCGGTCAAAGAGCGTCTGTCGATGGCTGAAAGCGAAGGCCTGATGCCGCAAGACCTGATCAACGCCAAGCCAGTGGCTGCGGCGGTGAAAGAGTTCTTCGGTTCCAGCCAGCTCTCGCAGTTCATGGACCAGAACAACCCGCTCTCCGAGATCACCCACAAGCGCCGTGTTTCGGCACTGGGCCCGGGCGGTCTGACCCGTGAGCGCGCAGGCTTCGAAGTCCGTGACGTACACCCGACGCACTACGGTCGTGTCTGCCCGATCGAAACGCCGGAAGGTCCGAACATCGGTCTGATCAACTCCCTGGCCGCTTATGCGCGCACCAACCAGTACGGCTTCCTCGAGAGCCCGTACCGTGTGGTGAAAGAAGGCTTGGTCACCGACGAGATCGTGTTCCTGTCCGCCATCGAAGAAGCTGATCACGTGATCGCTCAGGCTTCGGCCACGATGAACGACAAAAAAGTCCTGATCGACGAGCTGGTAGCTGTTCGTCACTTGAACGAGTTCACCGTCAAGGCGCCGGAAGACGTCACCTTGATGGACGTATCGCCCAAGCAGGTAGTGTCGGTTGCAGCGTCGCTGATCCCGTTCCTGGAACACGATGACGCCAACCGTGCGTTGATGGGTTCCAACATGCAGCGTCAAGCTGTACCGACCCTGCGCGCCGACAAGCCGCTGGTAGGTACCGGCATGGAGCGTAACGTAGCCCGTGACTCCGGCGTTTGCGTCGTGGCTCGTCGTGGTGGCGTGATCGACTCCGTTGATGCCAGCCGTATCGTGGTTCGTGTTGCCGATGACGAAGTTGAAACCGGTGAAGCCGGTGTCGACATCTACAACTTGACCAAATACACCCGTTCGAACCAGAACACCTGCATCAACCAGCGTCCGCTGGTGCGTAAGGGTGACCGCGTTCAGCGTAGCGATATCATGGCCGATGGCCCGTCCACCGATATGGGTGAGCTGGCACTGGGTCAGAACATGCGCATCGCGTTCATGGCCTGGAACGGTTACAACTTCGAAGACTCCATCTGCCTGTCGGAACGCGTTGTTCAAGAAGATCGCTTTACCACGATCCACATCCAGGAACTGACCTGTGTGGCACGTGACACCAAGCTTGGGCCAGAGGAAATCACTGCAGACATCCCTAACGTGGGTGAAGCTGCACTGAACAAGCTGGACGAAGCCGGTATCGTTTACGTAGGTGCTGAAGTTGGCGCAGGCGACATCCTGGTCGGTAAGGTCACTCCGAAAGGCGAGACCCAACTGACTCCGGAAGAGAAGCTGCTGCGTGCCATCTTCGGTGAAAAAGCCAGCGACGTTAAAGACACCTCCCTGCGCGTACCTACCGGTACCAAGGGTACCGTCATCGACGTACAGGTCTTCACCCGCGACGGCGTTGAGCGTGATGCTCGTGCACTGTCCATCGAGAAGACCCAACTCGACGAGATCCGCAAGGATCTGAACGAAGAGTTCCGTATCGTTGAAGGCGCGACCTTCGAACGTCTGCGTTCCGCTCTGGTAGGCCACAAGGCTGAAGGCGGCGCAGGCCTGAAGAAAGGTCAGGACATCACCGACGAAATCCTCGACGGTCTTGAGCACGGCCAGTGGTTCAAGCTGCGCATGGCTGAAGATGCTCTGAACGAGCAGCTCGAGAAGGCTCAGGCCTACATCGTTGATCGCCGCCGTCTGCTGGACGACAAGTTCGAAGACAAGAAGCGCAAACTGCAGCAGGGCGATGACCTGGCTCCGGGCGTGCTGAAAATCGTCAAGGTTTACCTGGCAATCCGTCGCCGCATCCAGCCGGGCGACAAGATGGCCGGTCGTCACGGTAACAAAGGTGTGGTCTCCGTGATCATGCCGGTTGAAGACATGCCGCACGATGCCAATGGCACCCCGGTCGACGTCGTCCTCAACCCGTTGGGCGTACCTTCGCGTATGAACGTTGGTCAGATCCTCGAAACCCACCTGGGCCTCGCGGCCAAAGGTCTGGGCGAGAAGATCAACCGTATGATCGAAGAGCAGCGCAAGGTCGCTGACCTGCGTAAGTTCCTGCACGAGATCTACAACGAGATCGGCGGTCGCAACGAAGAGCTGGACACCTTCACCGACCAGGAAATCCTGGATCTGGCGAAGAACCTGCGCGGCGGCGTTCCAATGGCTACCCCGGTGTTCGACGGTGCCAAGGAAAGCGAAATCAAGGCCATGCTGAAACTGGCAGACCTGCCGGAAAGCGGCCAGATGCAGCTGTTCGATGGCCGTACCGGCAACAAGTTCGAGCGCCCGGTTACTGTTGGCTACATGTACATGCTGAAGCTGAACCACTTGGTAGACGACAAGATGCACGCTCGTTCTACCGGTTCGTACAGCCTGGTTACCCAGCAGCCGCTGGGTGGTAAGGCTCAGTTCGGTGGTCAGCGTTTCGGGGAGATGGAGGTCTGGGCACTGGAAGCATACGGTGCTGCATACACTCTGCAAGAAATGCTCACAGTGAAGTCGGACGATGTGAACGGTCGTACCAAGATGTACAAAAACATCGTGGACGGCGATCACCGTATGGAGCCGGGCATGCCCGAGTCTTTCAACGTGTTGATCAAAGAAATTCGTTCCCTCGGCATCGATATCGATCTGGAAACCGAATAACACGTGACGCGAATCGAGAGCGAGGCCGTTTGGCCCGCTCTCTGCTCCGCCAGGAGGAAAGGCCTTGAAAGACCTACTGAATTTGCTGAAAAACCAGGGTCAAGTCGAAGAGTTCGACGCCATCCGTATTGGGTTGGCATCGCCTGAGATGATCCGTTCGTGGTCGTTCGGTGAAGTTAAAAAGCCGGAAACCATCAACTACCGTACGTTCAAACCTGAGCGTGACGGCCTGTTCTGCGCCAAGATCTTTGGCCCGGTAAAGGATTACGAGTGCCTGTGCGGTAAGTACAAGCGCTTGAAGCACCGTGGCGTGATCTGCGAGAAGTGCGGCGTTGAAGTTGCACTGGCCAAGGTTCGTCGTGAGCGCATGGCGCACATCGAACTGGCTTCGCCGGTTGCCCACATCTGGTTCCTGAAATCGCTGCCGTCCCGTATCGGCTTGCTGATGGACATGACCCTGCGTGATATCGAACGCGTTCTCTACTTCGAGAGCTACGTCGTTATCGATCCAGGCATGACCACCCTTGAAAAAGGTCAGCTGCTGAACGATGAGCAGTACTTCGAAGCGCTGGAAGAGTTCGGTGACGATTTCGATGCCCGCATGGGTGCCGAAGCTGTCCGCGAACTGCTGCACGCTATCGACCTGGAGCACGAGATTGGCCGTCTGCGCGAAGAAATTCCGCAAACCAACTCCGAAACCAAGATCAAGAAGCTGTCCAAGCGTCTGAAGTTGATGGAAGCCTTCCAGGGTTCCGGCAACCTGCCAGAGTGGATGGTGCTGACCGTTCTGCCGGTTCTGCCGCCAGACCTGCGTCCGCTGGTACCGTTGGACGGTGGTCGTTTCGCGACGTCCGACCTCAACGACCTGTACCGCCGCGTGATCAACCGTAACAACCGCTTGAAGCGCCTGCTTGATCTGTCCGCTCCGGACATCATCGTGCGCAACGAAAAGCGTATGTTGCAGGAAGCCGTCGACGCCTTGCTCGACAACGGTCGTCGTGGCCGTGCTATCACCGGTTCCAACAAGCGTCCTCTGAAATCCCTGGCTGACATGATCAAGGGTAAGCAGGGTCGTTTCCGTCAGAACTTGCTCGGTAAGCGTGTTGACTACTCCGGTCGTTCGGTAATTACCGTAGGCCCGACCCTGCGTCTGC
Organism: Pseudomonas sp. 34 E 7; assembly: GCF_900005715.1. NCBI lineage: Bacteria > Pseudomonadati > Pseudomonadota > Gammaproteobacteria > Pseudomonadales > Pseudomonadaceae > Pseudomonas > Pseudomonas sp. 34 E 7. The sequence goes on along the minus strand of NZ_CVTX01000065.1, from coordinate 52,946 downwards.
ACCAGTGCGGTCTGCCCAAGAAGATGGCACTCGAGCTGTTCAAGCCGTTCATCTTCGGCAAGCTGGAAATGCGCGGTCTGGCGACCACCATCAAAGCGGCCAAGAAAATGGTCGAGCGCGAACTGCCAGAGGTTTGGGACGTTCTCGCTGAAGTGATTCGCGAACACCCGGTTCTCCTCAACCGTGCACCGACCCTTCACCGTCTGGGTATCCAGGCGTTTGAACCGGTACTGATCGAAGGTAAGGCTATCCAGCTGCACCCTCTGGTCTGTGCTGCGTACAACGCCGACTTCGACGGCGACCAAATGGCCGTGCACGTACCGCTGACACTGGAAGCCCAGTTGGAAGCGCGCGCGTTGATGATGTCGACCAACAACATTCTGTCGCCAGCCAACGGTGAGCCAATCATCGTTCCGTCGCAGGACGTTGTATTGGGTCTGTACTACATGACCCGTGAAGCGATCAACGCCAAGGGCGAAGGTCGCGTATTCGCTGACCTGCAGGAAGTTGACCGTGTGTTCCGTGCCGGCGAAGCCGCACTGCACGCCAAGGTTAAAGTGCGGATCCACGAAACCGTCAACGACCGTGATGGCGGCAGCGTGAGCAATGTCCGTATTGTCGACACTACTGTCGGCCGTGCGCTGTTGTATCAAGTTGTGCCAAAAGGTCTGTCGTACGACGTCGTCAACCTGCCGATGAAGAAAAAGGCGATCTCCAAGCTGATCAACCAGTGCTACCGCGTGGTTGGTTTGAAAGAGACCGTTATCTTCGCTGACCAGTTGATGTACACAGGTTTCGCTTACTCGACTATCTCCGGCGTTTCCATCGGCGTTAACGACTTCGTTATCCCGGATGAAAAAGCTCGCATCATCAGTGCCGCCACTGACGAAGTGAAAGAGATCGAGAGCCAGTACGCCTCCGGCCTGGTAACCCAGGGCGAGAAGTACAACAAAGTGATCGACCTTTGGTCCAAGGCCAACGACGAAGTGTCCAAGGCGATGATGGCCAACCTCTCGAAAGAGAAAGTCATCGACCGTCATGGCGTCGAAGTCGATCAAGAGTCTTTCAACTCGATGTACATGATGGCCGACTCGGGCGCACGGGGTTCTGCTGCGCAGATCCGTCAGCTCGCCGGTATGCGTGGCCTGATGGCCAAGCCGGATGGCTCCATCATCGAAACGCCGATTACCGCGAACTTCCGTGAAGGTTTGAGCGTACTTCAGTACTTCATCTCCACTCACGGTGCTCGTAAAGGTCTGGCGGATACCGCGTTGAAAACCGCTAACTCCGGTTACCTGACGCGCCGTCTGGTAGACGTTGCACAAGATCTGGTTGTAACCGAGATCGATTGCGGCACCGAGCACGGCCTGCTGATGACTCCGCACATTGAAGGCGGTGACGTTGTAGAGCCACTGGGTGAGCGCGTATTGGGTCGTGTGATTGCCCGTGACGTGTTCAAGCCAGGTACCGAGGAAGTTATCGTTCCTGCCGGCACCCTGGTAGACGAGAAGTGGGTCGAGTTCATCGAACTCAACAGCATCGACGAAGTGATCGTTCGCTCGCCGATCAGCTGCGAAACCCGCTACGGCATCTGCGCCAAGTGCTACGGCCGTGACTTGGCTCGTGGTCACCAGGTGAACATCGGTGAAGCGGTCGGCGTTATCGCTGCCCAGTCCATCGGTGAGCCGGGTACCCAGCTGACCATGCGTACGTTCCACATCGGTGGTGCGGCAAGCCGGACCTCCGCAGCCGACAGTGTTCAGGTGAAGAATGGCGGTACCGTCCGCCTGCATAACCTCAAGCACGTTGAGCGAGTGGATGGCCACCTGGTCGCTGTGTCCCGTTCCGGTGAGCTGGCAATCGCTGATGACTACGGTCGTGAGCGTGAGCGTTACAAGCTGCCGTACGGTGCTGTGATTTCGGTCAAGGAAGGTGACAAGGTCGACGCTGGCGCAATCGTGGCCAAGTGGGACCCGCACACCCACCCAATCGTTACCGAAATGAAAGGTACCGTGACCTACGTGGGCATGGAAGAAGGCATCACGATCAAGCGTCAGACTGACGAATTGACCGGTATGACCAACATTGAAGTACTCGACGCCAAAGACCGTCCAGCTGCCGGCAAAGACATCCGTCCTGCCGTGAAGATGGTCGACGACAACGGCAAGGATCTGTTGCTGCCAGGCACTGACGTAATCGCTCAGTACTTCCTGCCAGCCAACGCCCTGGTCGGTGTAGCGGATGGTGCGAAGATCGCGATCGGTGATGTTATCGCGCGTATCCCGCAAGAAACGTCGAAAACTCGCGACATCACCGGTGGTCTGCCGCGTGTTGCCGACTTGTTCGAAGCGCGTCGCCCGAAAGAAGCGTCGATTCTGGCTGAAGTCAGCGGCACCATCGCGTTCGGTAAAGAGACCAAGGGCAAGCGCCGTCTGGTCATTACCCCGAACGACGGTAGCGATCCGTACGAAGAGCTGATTCCGAAGTGGCGTCACCTGAACGTCTTCGAAGGCGAACAGGTAAACCGCGGCGAAGTTATCTCCGACGGCCCGAGCGATCCACACGACATCCTGCGTCTGCTGGGTGTGAGTGCGCTGGCCAAGTACATCGTTAACGAGATCCAGGACGTTTACCGCCTGCAAGGCGTGAAGATCAACGACAAGCATATCGAGACCATCCTGCGTCAGATGTTGCGTAAAGTTGAAATCGCTGAATCCGGCGATTCCAGTTTCATCAAGGGCGACCAGATGGAACTGACTCACGTACTGGTGGAAAACGAGCGCCTGGCGAACGACGAGAAATTCGTTTCCAAGTTCACTCGCGTGCTGCTGGGTATCACTAAGGCGTCGTTGTCCACTGAGTCGTTCATCTCGGCGGCCTCCTTCCAGGAGACCACTCGTGTACTGACCGAAGCAGCGGTAACCGGCAAGCGCGATTACCTGCGCGGCCTGAAAGAAAACGTAGTCGTGGGTCGTTTGATCCCGGCCGGTACCGGTTTGGCTTACCACAGCGAGCGCAAGCGCCGCCGTGATGCTGACAAGCCGTTGCGCGTGAGCGCCAGTGAAGTGGAAGCTGCACTGACCGAAGCGCTGAACTCAAGCGGTAACTGAGTTCTGCGATAGATGAGGCCGGGCCCTGACACCCCCATTCGTCGGATCGAGGCATATATGCCCCGATTCGACGAGAGGGGAGGTCGGGGCCTTGCCTTGACTGGGGACAAGATCCTCTTTAGACTCTTGTACCCCTAAATTTGGCGGGAATTCGTTCCTGCCATTTTGCTTTTCTTGCAAGACAATAGCGTCGCAAGACAACAGTGGAGCTAGTAGATGGCAACTATCAACCAGCTGGTACGTCAGCCGCGTAAGCGTATCGTCGAGAAATCCGACGTGCCTGCGCTGCAGAACTGCCCGCAACGTCGTGGCGTATGCACCCGTGTGTATACCACCACGCCGAAAAAACCTAACTCGGCACTGCGTAAAGTATGCCGTGTGCGCCTGACCAACGGTTTCGAGGTTTCCTCGTACATCGGCGGTGAAGGCCACAACCTGCAAGAGCACAGCGTGGTACTGATCCGCGGCGGTCGTGTAAAAGACTTGCCAGGTGTTCGTTACCACACCGTACGCGGCTCCTTGGATACTTCCGGCGTTAAAGGTCGTAACCAGGGTCGTTCGAAGTACGGTACCAAGAAGCCTAAGTAGTAGCGGCTTTTTGTAAAAAAACTGAATCATCTTATTTTCTGAGTCGATAAGAGTAAGGTCGGACGCGTCCCGAAAGGGCACCGATTCCGAGCGAACCTGAAGACCGTTTGAGGGCTTATCCATGCCAAGAAGACGCGTAGCAGCCAAGCGCGAAGTGCTTGACGATCCAAAATACGGAAGCCAAATTCTGGCCAAGTTCATGAACCACGTGATGGAAAGCGGCAAGAAAGCCGTTGCCGAGCGTATCGTTTATGGCGCGCTGGAAAAGGTTAAAGAACGCAAGAACAGCGACCCCCTGGAAATCTTCGAGAAAGCTCTCGACGCCATCGCTCCGCTGGTCGAAGTGAAGTCGCGCCGTGTAGGCGGTGCTACTTACCAGGTTCCGGTTGAAGTTCGTCCGTCCCGTCGTAACGCCCTGGCAATGCGCTGGTTGGTAGACTTCGCCCGTAAGCGCGGCGAGAAGTCTATGGCTCTGCGTTTGGCCGGCGAACTGTTGGACGCTGCTGAAGGTAAAGGTGCTGCTGTTAAGAAGCGTGAAGACGTGCACCGTATGGCTGAAGCCAACAAAGCTTTCTCGCACTACCGCTTCTAATTTTAGCTTCACTAATTTTGCGAGGGCTTTATGGCTCGTACTACTCCGATTAGCCGCTACCGTAACATCGGTATCGTCGCTCACGTGGATGCTGGTAAAACCACCACCACCGAGCGCGTACTGTTTTACACCGGCAAAAGTCACAAGATGGGCGAGGTGCATGATGGCGCCGCGACCACAGACTGGATGGTTCAGGAGCAGGAGCGTGGTATTACCATTACTTCTGCTGCCATTACCGCCTTCTGGAAGGGTTCCGAGAAGCAGTACAAAGATGAGCACCGCTTCAACGTAATCGATACCCCGGGCCACGTAGACTTCACCATTGAAGTTGAGCGTTCCCTGCGCGTACTCGACGGCGCTGTCGTTGTGTTCTGCGGTACCTCGGGTGTTGAGCCACAGTCGGAAACCGTATGGCGTCAAGCCAACAAATACGGCGTTCCACGTCTTGTTTACGTAAACAAGATGGACCGTGCCGGTGCGAACTTCCTGCGCGTGATCGGTCAGATCAAGCAGCGCTTGGGTCACACCCCGGTGCCAATCCAGTTGGCTATCGGTTCCGAAGATAATTTCCAGGGTCAGATCGATCTGTTGACCATGGAAGCTGTCTACTGGAACGATGCCGACAAAGGTATGGTTCCTGTTCGCAAGCCTATCCCTGCTGAACTGCAGGAACTGGCTGACGAATGGCGTAACAACATGGTTGAAGCTGCGGCCGAAGCCAACGAAGAGCTGATGAACAAGTACCTCGAAGGTGAAGAACTCACCAACGTGGAAATCAAGGCCGCTCTGCGTCAGCGTACTATCGCTGGCGAAATCGTCCTGGCTGTTTGCGGTTCCTCGTTCAAGAACAAGGGCGTTCCCCTGGTTCTCGATGCTGTGATCGACTACCTGCCGGCACCGGTTGATATTCCTGCCATCAAGGGTACTGACCCGGATGACGAGACTATCGAGCTGGAGCGTCATGCAGACGACGCAGAACCGTTCTCCGCTCTGGCATTTAAAATTGCCACCGACCCATTCGTGGGTACCTTGACCTTCGTCCGCGTTTACTCGGGCGTGTTGAACTCCGGCGACGGCGTGATCAACTCGGTTAAAGGCAAGAAAGAGCGCGTGGGTCGTATGGTGCAAATGCACGCAAACGCCCGTGAAGAGATCAAGGAAGTACGCGCTGGTGACATCGCGGCCTTGATCGGCATGAAGGACGTCACCACCGGTGAAACCTTGTGCAACGCTGACAAGCCAATCATCCTGGTTCGCATGGACTTCCCGGAGCCGGTTATTTCGGTTGCCGTTGAGCCAAAGACCAAGGATGACCAGGAAAAAATGGGTATCGCTCTGGGCAAGCTTGCTCAGGAAGATCCATCTTTCCGCGTCAAGACTGATGAAGAGACTGGTCAAACGATCATCTCCGGCATGGGCGAGCTGCACCTGGACATCCTGGTTGACCGGATGCGCCGTGAGTTCAACGTCGAAGCCAACATCGGTAAGCCTCAGGTTTCCTATCGTGAGCGCATCACGAAGAACTGTGAAATCGAAGGCAAGTTCGTTCGTCAGTCCGGCGGTCGTGGTCAGTTCGGTCACTGCTGGATCCGTTTTGCTCCTGCTGACGAAGGTCAGGAAGGTCTGCAATTCGTGAACGAAGTAGTAGGTGGTGTTGTTCCTAAGGAATACATCCCTGCTATCCAGAAGGGTATCGAAGAGCAGATGAAGAACGGTGTTGTTGCCGGCTATCCGCTGATCGGCCTGAAAGCAACCGTTTTTGACGGTTCTTACCACGACGTCGACTCCAACGAGATGGCGTTTAAGGTGGCTGCCTCCATGGCAACCAAGCAACTGGCCCAGAAGGGCGGTGGTGAGTTGCTTGAGCCAATCATGGCGGTAGAAGTTGTTACACCTGAAGACTATATGGGTGATGTCATGGGCGACCTTAACCGTCGTCGCGGCATGATCTTGGGTATGGAAGACACGGTTTCCGGCAAAGTGATTCGCGCCGAGGTTCCGTTGGGTGAGATGTTCGGTTATGCGACCGACGTTCGCTCCATGTCCCAGGGTCGCGCAAGCTACTCTATGGAATTCAAAAAATACAACACAGCTCCGGCGCACATCGCTGAAACTGTATCCAAAAAACAAGGCTGATTCAGTCCTTTAGGCAAGGAGTTAATTGTCGTGGCTAAAGAAAAATTTGATCGTTCCCTACCGCACGTCAACGTTGGCACCATCGGTCACGTTGACCACGGTAAAACCACTCTGACTGCTGCTCTGACTCGCGTTTGCTCCGAAGTATTCGGTTCCGCAATCGTTGATTTCGATAAAATCGACAGCGCACCAGAAGAGAAAGCTCGTGGTATCACCATCAACACCGCGCACGTTGAATACAACTCGCTGATCCGTCACTACGCTCACGTTGACTGCCCAGGTCACGCTGACTATGTGAAGAACATGATCACCGGTGCTGCCCAGATGGACGGCGCAATCCTGGTTTGCTCGGCCGCTGATGGTCCGATGCCACAAACCCGTGAGCACATCCTGCTGTCCCGTCAGGTTGGCGTTCCGTACATCGTGGTTTACCTGAACAAGGCTGACCTGGTAGACGACGCTGAGCTGCTGGAACTGGTTGAGATGGAAGTGCGCGACCTGCTGAGCACTTACGACTTCCCAGGTGACGACACTCCGATCATCATCGGTTCTGCTCGTATGGCTCTGGAAGGCAAAGACGATAACGAAATGGGCACCACGTCCGTTCGTAAACTGGTTGAGACTCTGGACAGCTACATCCCAGATCCAGTCCGTGTTATCGACAAGCCGTTCCTGATGCCAATCGAAGACGTATTCTCGATCTCCGGTCGCGGTACTGTTGTAACTGGTCGTATCGAGCGCGGTATCGTCAAGGTTCAAGATCCACTGGAAATCGTTGGTCTGCGTGACACTACCGTCACCACCTGCACCGGTGTTGAAATGTTCCGTAAGCTGCTCGACGAAGGTCGTGCTGGTGAGAACTGCGGCGTTCTGCTGCGTGGTACCAAGCGTGACGACGTTGAGCGTGGCCAGGTTCTGGTCAAGCCAGGTTCGGTTAAGCCGCACACCAAGTTCGAAGCTGAAGTGTACGTGCTGAGCAAAGAAGAAGGCGGCCGTCACACTCCGTTCTTCAAAGGCTACCGTCCACAGTTCTACTTCCGTACTACCGACGTAACTGGTAACTGCGAACTGCCGGAAGGCGTAGAAATGGTAATGCCAGGCGACAACATCAAAATGGTTGTCACCCTGATCAAAACCATCGCTATGGAAGACGGTCTGCGTTTCGCAATCCGTGAAGGCGGCCGTACCGTTGGTGCTGGCGTTGTAGCTAAAATCATCGAGTAATTATCTCTTCTGAGATAGCTCTGATGTTTTGAAAAGGCCCCCGCTCAGCGGGGGCCTTTTTTATTGGGTTGACACCTATCAGGGCCGTCTATAGAATTGCGCCTCCTTTTAACGGGCGTATTGCGCTCGCTGGGAATAGCAGCCGGAGTCTGAAATCCAATGCAAAATCAGCAAATCCGTATCAGGTTGAAGGCTTTTGACCATCGCCTGATCGACCAATCCACCCAGGAAATCGTGGAAACCGCGAAACGTACTGGTGCTCAAGTGCGTGGTCCAATTCCACTGCCTACCCGTAAAGAGCGGTTCACCGTTCTGGTCTCCCCGCACGTCAACAAAGACGCGCGTGACCAGTACGAGATCCGCACTCATAAGCGCGTACTGGACATCGTCCAGCCAACGGATAAAACCGTTGATGCACTTATGAAGCTTGATCTGGCGGCCGGTGTGGAAGTACAGATCAGCCTCGGCTAAGACTTGGGTCTTAGTCGTGTAACGCTCTGAAATGGGCGGCCATAGCGGGTGAAAGCCCCGTACACTCATGAGGTTTACAACATGACTATTGGTGTAGTCGGTCGTAAATGCGGTATGACCCGTATTTTCACCGAAGAAGGTGTCTCCATTCCGGTCACGGTCATTGAGATCGAACCGAATCGCGTCACCCAGTTCAAAACTGAAGAAACCGATGGCTATCGTGCAGTGCAAGTCACTGTCGGCGAGCGTCGTGCTTCGCGCGTGACTGCTGCTCAAGCAGGTCACTTCGCTAAAGCAAACGTTGCAGCTGGTCGCACCGTCATGGAGTTCCGTCTTGAAGACGGCGACTACCAGGCTGGCGATCTGATCAACGCTGAAATCTTCGCCGCTGGTCAACTGGTTGATGTAACCGGTCAGTCCAAGGGTAAAGGCTTCCAGGGTACGATCAAGCGTTGGAATTTCCGTGGTCAAGACAACACTCACGGTAACTCCGTTTCCCACCGCGTCCCGGGCTCTATTGGCCAGTGCCAGACTCCTGGTCGTGTATTCAAGGGCAAAAAAATGTCCGGTCATATGGGCGCTGAGCGCGTGACCGTGCAGTCCCTCGAAGTAGTGCGCGTCGACGCTGAACGCAATCTGTTGTTGGTCAAGGGTGCTGTTCCTGGCGCTACTGGCGGCAACCTGGTTGTACGTCCAGCGGCCAAGGCTCGCGGTTAAGGGGAAGCTGACATGCAATTAAATGTAAATGACGCTCAAGCGATCGAAGTTTCCGAACTGACATTTGGCGGCGAATTCAACGAGACGCTCGTTCACCAAGCAGTCGTGGCCTACATGGCCGGCGGCCGTCAAGGTAGCAAGCAGCAAAAGACCCGTTCCGACGTACGTGGTGGCGGTAAGCGCCCTTGGCGTCAGAAAGGCACTGGCCGTGCTCGTGCCGGTACTATCCGTAGCCCAATCTGGCGTGGCGGCGGTACCACTTTCGCAGCTCGTCCACAGGATCACTCGCAGAAGCTCAACAAGAAGATGTACCGCGCAGCACTGCGCTCCATCCTTGCTGAACTCGTGCGTACCGATCGTCTGGTCGTGGTTCAGGACTTCGCTGTTGAAAGTCCAAAAACCAAAGAACTGCTGGGCAAACTGACCAACATGAGCCTGACCGACGTTTTGATCGTGTCCGAAGCTGTTGATCAGAACCTGTACCTGGCTGCTCGCAACCTGCCACACGTTGATGTACGTGACGTGCAAGGTTCCGATCCAGTTAGTCTGATCGCATACGACAAGGTGTTGATCACCGTGTCGGCCGTGAAGAAATTCGAGGAGCTGCTGGGATGAACCAGGAACGCGTATTTAAAGTTCTGCTTGGCCCGCACGTTTCCGAAAAGGCTACGGTTCTGGCTGACAAGAAAGGCCAGTTCGTTTTCAAGGTTGCAACTGACGCAACCAAGCTGGAAATCAAGAAGGCCGTCGAAAGCCTGTTCAGCGTGAAAGTAGAGCGTGTTACTACCCTGAATGTTCTGGGTAAGAGCAAGCGCACTGCTCGCGGTCTGGGCAAGCGTAATGACTGGAAGAAGGCGGTTATCTCCCTTCAGCCAGGCCAAGATCTCGATTTCAGCAGCAGTGCTGAGTAAGGAAGGGGTGCATCATGGCAATCGTTAAATGCAAACCGACTTCCCCTGGCCGCCGTTTTGTGGTCAAGGTGGTCAACCAGGAGCTGCATAAAGGCGCTCCTCACGCACCGCTGCTCGAGAAAAAATCGAAGACTGGTGGTCGTAACAACAATGGTCGCATTACCACTCGTCACATCGGTGGTGGCCATAAGCAGCATTATCGTCTGGTCGATTTCCGTCGCAACGACAAAGATGGCATCTCCGCCACTGTCGAGCGTATTGAATACGATCCAAACCGTACTGCTCACATCGCTCTGCTGCTGTACGCAGATGGCGAGCGTCGCTACATCATCGCCCCTAAAGGCGTGAGTGCTGGCGACCAGCTGATCGCAGGTGCCTTGGCACCGATCAAGCCGGGCAACGCTCTGCAACTGCGCAACATTCCAGTTGGTAGCACCGTACACGGCATCGAATTGAAGCCAGGTAAAGGCGCGCAAATCGCTCGTTCCGCTGGTGCTTCGGCTCAGCTGATCGCCCGTGAAGGTGTCTACGTGACCCTGCGTCTGCGTTCTGGTGAGATGCGTAAAGTGCTGGCTGAATGCCGTGCGACCCTGGGCGAAGTCTCGAACTCCGAGCACAGCCTGCGTTCGCTGGGTAAAGCTGGTGCCAAACGCTGGCGTGGCGTTCGCCCAACCGTTCGTGGTGTTGCCATGAACCCGGTTGACCACCCACACGGTGGTGGTGAAGGTCGTACCTCTGGTGGTCGTCATCCGGTATCGCCATGGGGCTTCCCGACTAAGGGCGCGAAGACTCGTGGTAATAAGCGTACCGACAAAATGATCGTCCGTCGTCGCAAGTAAATAGAGGGATACGACAGTGCCACGTTCTCTGAAAAAAGGTCCTTTTATTGATCTTCACCTACTGAAGAAGATCGAAGTGGCGGCGGAAAAGAACGATCGCAAACCAGTTAAAACCTGGTCGCGTCGTTCGATGATCCTGCCACAAATGGTCGGTTTGACCATCGCAGTACACAACGGTCGTCAACACGTCCCAGTTCTCGTTAACGAAGACATGGTCGGCCACAAACTGGGCGAGTTTGCCGGTACCCGCACTTATCGTGGGCACGTGGCAGACAAGAAAGCCAAGCGTTAAGGGGTTAGGAAATGGAAGTAGCCGCTAAGTTGTCGGGCGCTCGAATCTCCGCCCAGAAAGCCCGCTTGGTCGCCGACCAGATCCGCGGGAAGAAGGTGGGCGAAGCGCTCAACCTGTTGGCTTTCAGCAGTAAGAAAGCCGCCGAGATCATGAAGAAAGTGCTGGAGTCGGCCGTAGCCAACGCCGAGCATAACGAAGGCGCAGACGTTGATGACCTTAAAGTCAGCACCGTTTTCGTCAACGAAGGGCGTTCGCTGAAGCGAATCATGCCACGTGCCAAAGGCCGTGCTGATCGCATCGTCAAGCGGTCTTGCCATATCACTGTCAAGGTTGCTGACAAGTAACGGAGTCGAAGAGATGGGTCAGAAAGTACATCCCATTGGCATTCGCCTGGGAATCGTCAAGGAACACACCTCCGTCTGGTACGCAGACGGCCGGACTTATGCGGACTATTTGTTCGCTGATCTGAAGGTGCGTGAGTATCTCCAAGACAAACTAAAAAGCGCGTCCGTAAGCCGTATCGATATCCATCGCCCGGCGCAAACCGCACGTATCACCATCCACACCGCTCGTCCAGGTATCGTTATCGGGAAGAAAGGTGAAGATGTTGAGAAACTGCGTCAGGACCTGACCAAGCAAATGGGTGTGCCTGTGCACATCAATATCGAAGAGATCCGCAAGCCGGAGCTCGACGGTATGCTGGTTGCGCAGAGCGTAGCTCAGCAGCTGGAGCGTCGTGTAATGTTCCGTCGCGCTATGAAGCGCGCTGTACAGAACGCTATGCGCATTGGTGCCAAAGGCATCAAAATCCAAGTGAGCGGTCGTCTCGGCGGTGCTGAAATCGCACGTACTGAATGGTATCGCGAAGGTCGTGTGCCACTGCACACCCTGCGTGCCGACATCGACTATGCCAACTACGAAGCTCACACCACTTACGGTGTGATCGGTGTAAAGGTTTGGATCTTCAAAGGCGAAGTAATTGGTGGTCGCCAAGAAGAACTGAAACCACAAGCACCAGCGCCTCGTAAAAAAGCTGCTAAGTAAGGGGTACGCCAAATGTTGCAACCTAAGCGTACGAAGTTCCGCAAGCAGATGACAGGCCACAACCGTGGTCTGGCTCAGCGCGGTAGCAAAGTCAGCTTCGGCGAGTTCGCGCTGAAGTCTGTAGCTCGTGGTCGTCTCACCGCTCGTCAGATCGAGTCAGCGCGTCGTGCTCTGACCCGTCACGTAAAACGTGGCGGCAAGATCTGGATCCGTGTATTCCCGGACAAGCCGATCTCCAAAAAACCTCTCGAGGTTCGTATGGGTAAAGGTAAGGGTAACGTGGAATACTGGGTAGCCCAGATTCAGCCAGGCAAAGTCCTGTATGAAATCGAGGGTGTAACTGAAGAGCTGGCGCGTGAGGCTTTTGCCCTGGCTGCTGCAAAGCTGCCGCTCGCCACCGCCTTTGTTAAACGGACGGTGATGTGATGAAAGCGAATGAACTTCGTGAAAAATCCGCACAGCAGCTGAACGAGCAACTGCTCGGCCTGCTGCGCGACCAGTTCAATCTGCGTATGCAGAAAGCAACTGGCCAGTTGGGGCAGTCTCATCTGCTCTCGCAAGTTAAGCGTGACATCGCTCGCGTGAAGACTGTGCTCAACCAGCAGGCAGGTAAGTGATCATGGCTGAAGCCGAAAAGACTGTCCGTACGCTGACTGGCCGTGTTGTCAGCGACAAGATGGACAAAACCATCACCGTTTTGATCGAGCGTCGCGTTAAGCACCCGATCTACGGTAAATATGTTAAGCGTTCGACTAAGCTGCACGCGCACGACGAAACCAATCAGTGCCACATCGGCGACAAAGTCACTATTCGTGAAACTCGTCCGCTGGCCAAGACCAAGTCTTGGGCACTGGTTGATGTTCTCGAACGCGCTGTGGAAGTCTAAGGACTAGGGGTCGGAGAAATTATATGATTCAGACTCAATCCATGCTCGATGTGGCCGATAACAGCGGCGCTCGCCGCGTTATGTGCATCAAGGTGCTGGGTGGCTCCCATCGTCGTTACGCTGGTATCGGTGACATCATCAAGGTTACCGTCAAGGAAGCAATTCCTCGCGGTAAAGTGAAAAAAGGCCAAGTGATGACTGCTGTTGTAGTCCGCACTCGTCACGGCGTACGCCGTGCTGATGGCTCCATTATCCGCTTTGATGGCAACGCTGCTGTTCTTCTGAACAACAAGCAAGAGCCTATCGGCACCCGTATCTTTGGGCCAGTGACCCGTGAACTTCGTACTGAGAAGTTCATGAAGATCGTCTCGCTCGCCCCAGAAGTGCTGTAAGGAGATCCGACATGCAAAAGATTCGTCGTGACGACGAGATCATCGTGATCGCCGGCAAAGACAAAGGTAAGCGCGGTAAGGTGCTTAAGGTTCTCGCTAATAACCGTCTGGTTATCGGTGGTCTGAACCTGGTCAAGCGTCATACCAAGCCTAACCCGATGTCGGGCGTGCAAGGCGGTATCGTCGAAAAAGAAGCTCCATTGGACGCTTCTAACGTCGCCATTTTCAACGGCGAAACCAACAAGGCTGACCGCGTTGGTTTCAAAGTAGAAGATGGCAAGAAAATTCGTGTCTTCAAGTCGACCCAAAAAGCGGTTGATGCTTGAACACTGCTAGGTAGAAGACCATGGCACGACTAAAAGAGATTTACTGGAAAGAAATCGCACCGAAACTTAAGGAAGAACTTAAGCTTTCGAACGTGATGGAAGTTCCACGCGTTACCAAAATCACCCTGAACATGGGTTTGGGCGAAGCGGTCGGTGACAAAAAAGTCATCGAGCACGCTGTTGCTGACCTGGAAAAGATCACCGGTCAAAAAGTCGTTGTGACTTACGCTCGGAAATCCATCGCAGGCTTTAAAGTCCGCGAAGGCTGGCCGATCGGCGTCAAAGTGACTCTGCGCCGTGAGCGTATGTACGAATTCCTGGATCGTCTGCTGTCGATCTCCCTGCCTCGGGTCCGCGACTTCCGCGGCCTGAATGCCAAGTCCTTCGATGGTCGTGGTAACTACAGCATGGGCGTGAAAGAGCAGATCATTTTCCCGGAAATCGACTACGACAAGATCGATGCTCTCCGCGGTCTGGACATCACCCTGACCACCACTGCCAAGAACGATGATGAAGGTCGCGCCCTGTTGCGTGCTTTCAAATTCCCGTTCCGCAACTGATTGGAGTAGGACCATGGCCAAGATGAGCATGAAAAACCGCGAGCTGAAACGTCAGCTCACGGTTGCCAAGTACGCCAAGAAGCGTGCAGCACTGAAAGCAATCATCGTTGATCTGAACGCAAGTCCAGAAGCGCGTTGGGAAGCTACAGTTGCTCTGCAGAAGCAGCCACGTGACGCAAGCGCTTCGCGCATGCGTAACCGCTGCCGCCTGACCGGTCGTCCACACGGCGTTTACCGCAAGTTTGGCCTCGGCCGTAACAAACTGCGTGAAGCGGCAATGCGTGGTGACGTACCAGGTCTGGTTAAAGCCAGCTGGTAAGTACTTTCAACGTCAAGGTGGTCGGTTTCGCAAGATACTGACCGCCGGTGGCCTTGAATCTGGAACAAGCCCCTTTTGGGGCTTGTTTCATTTCCGGACTGTGTCTAAAATACGCGGCTCGCCTGAGCCCGTGTTTTTTACGCTCGGAAGATTCTCGGCGACATATGTAGCCGCAAGGCTAATTTTTTTGTATTAGGAGCGTCTAGCCCATGAGTATGCAGGACCCGTTAGCGGACATGCTAACTCGTATCCGTAATGCCCAGATGGCTGAAAAGTCCGTCGTAAGCATGCCATCTTCCAAGTTGAAGGTAGCTGTTGCCAAAGTCCTGAAAGACGAAGGCTACATTGCGGGTTATCAGATCAGCAGCGAAATCAAGCCACTGCTGTCCATCGAGCTGAAGTACTTCGAAGGCCGTTCGGTCATCGAGGAAGTGAAGCGCGTTAGCCGTCCAGGCCTGCGTCAGTACAAGTCCGCTGAAGATCTGCCGAAAGTTCGTGGCGGTCTGGGCGTGTCTATCGTCTCCACCAACAAAGGTGTGATGACGGATCGTGCTGCGCGCGCTGCCGGTGTCGGCGGCGAAGTTCTTTGCACTGTGTTCTAAGGGGGGATAAGCATGTCTCGCGTCGCTAAGAACCCCGTTAAGCTGCCAGCCGGTGTCGAAGTCAAATTCGCAGGCCAACAGCTTTCGGTGAAGGGTGCCAAGGGCACTCTTGAACTGAACATCCATTCGTCCGTTGAGATCGTTGAAGAAGCTGGTGAGCTGCGTTTCGCTGCTCGCAATGGCGATCAACAAACTCGCGCAATGGCCGGTACCACGCGTGCGTTGGTAAACAATATGGTCCAAGGCGTAAGCCAAGGCTTCGAGCGTAAGCTCCAGCTGGTCGGTGTTGGTTACAAAGCGCAAGCAAAAGGCACGGTTTTGAACCTGGCCCTTGGCTTCTCGCACCCAGTGGATTACGAACTGCCGGAAGGCATCACCGCTGAGACCCCTAGCCAAACCGATATCCTGATCAAGGGCATCGATAAGCAGCTGGTAGGTCAGGTGGCCGCTGAGATCCGCGACTTCCGTCCACCAGAGCCGTACAAAGGCAAAGGTGTGCGCTACGCGGACGAAGTCGTCCGTCGTAAAGAAGCCAAGAAGAAGTAGGGCATAGCAAATGACCGACAAAAAAGTTACTCGACTGCGTCGCGCTCGCAAAGCACGCCTGAAAATGCACGAACTCGAAGTCGTGCGTCTCTGCGTGTATCGCTCGTCGCAGCACATCTACGCCCAGGTCATCTCGGCCGACGGCAACAAAGTCCTGGCAAGCGCCTCGACTTTGGATAAAGAACTGCGTGATGGTGCCACCGGCAACATCGACGCGGCCACAAAGGTTGGCCAGCTGGTCGCTACACGTGCTAAGGCCGTGGGCGTCTCGCAAGTGGCTTTCGACCGCTCTGGCTTCAAGTACCACGGCCGCGTTAAAGCGCTGGCTGATGCTGCTCGTGAAGCTGGGCTGGAGTTCTAAGTTATGTCAAATAACGACCAAAAGCGCGACGAAGGCTACATTGAGAAGCTGGTTCAAGTTAACCGCGTAGCCAAAACCGTTAAAGGCGGCCGTATCTTCACTTTCACCGCGTTGACCGTGGTGGGTGATGGTAAAGGGCGTGTTGGCTTCGGCCGTGGCAAGTCACGTGAAGTGCCTGCTGCGATCCAGAAGGCAATGGAAGCTGCTCGTCGCAACATGATCCAGGTTGATCTGAACGGCACTACCCTGCAGTACGCAATGAAGTCTGCCCATGGCGCTTCGAAGGTGTACATGCAGCCTGCTTCTGAAGGTACCGGTATCATCGCTGGCGGCGCTATGCGTGCTGTCCTCGAGGTTGCTGGCGTTCAGAACGTTCTGGCCAAGTGCTACGGCTCGACTAACCCGGTAAACGTGGTTCACGCCACTTTCAAGGGTTTGAAAGCTATGCAATCTCCTGAGTCCATCGCTGCCAAGCGTGGCCTGACTGTGAAGGAGATCTTCTGATCATGGCTACCGTTAAAGTAACGCTGATCAAAAGCATGACCGGCCGCATTCCTAACCACAAACTGTGCGTTAAGGGTTTGGGTCTGCGTCGCATCGGTCACACTGTAGAAGTCCAGGATACTCCCGAGAATCGCGGGATGATCAACAAGGCTTACTACATGCTGCGTGTAGAGGGTTAATCGATGAAACTCAATGATCTGAGTCCAGCGCCGGGTTCCCGTCGCGAAAAGCATCGTCCGGGCCGTGGTATCGGTAGCGGTTTGGGTAAGACTGGTGGCCGTGGCCACAAAGGTCAGACCTCCCGCTCCGGTGGCACCATCGCTCCAGGCTTTGAAGGCGGTCAACAGCCGCTGCATCGTCGCCTGCCTAAGTTCGGTTTCGTATCCCTGAAAGCCATGGACCGCGCAGAAGTGCGTCTGTCCGAGCTGGCTAAAGTGGAAGGCGACATCGTTACTGTGCAGACCCTGAAAGATGCCAACGTGATCAACGTCAACGTACAGCGTGTGAAAATCATGCTGTCCGGTGAAGTGACTCGCGCTGTCACTATCGGCAAGGGAATCGGCGCCACCAAAGGTGCGCGTTCGGCTATCGAAGCAGCTGGCGGCAAGTTCGAGGAATAAATGGCTAAGCAAGGTGCTCTCTCAGCGCTCGGCAAAGGCGGTATGTCTGAACTTTGGGCTCGTCTGCGTTTTCTGTTCCTGGCGATTATCGTCTACCGAATAGGCGCACACATCCCGGTTCCAGGTATCAACCCGGACCGACTCGCAGACCTGTTTCGACAGAATGAGGGGACCATTCTTAGCTTGTTCAACATGTTTTCCGGCGGCGCGCTGGAACGGATGAGCATCTTTGCACTGGGGATCATGCCGTACATTTCGGCATCGATCATCATGCAACTGATGACCGCCGTCAGCCCGCAGCTGGAGCAGTTGAAGAAGGAAGGTGAAGCTGGCCGTCGCAAGATTAGCCAGTACACCCGCTACGGCACTGTCGTCCTCGCTCTGGTTCAAGCTATCGGCATGTCCGTTGGCCTGGCAGGGCAGGGCGTTGCGTTCACTGGTGACTTTGGCTTCCATTTCGTCGCGGTATCCACGTTTGTGGCTGGTGCGATGTTCATGATGTGGCTGGGTGAGCAGATTACTGAGCGTGGTGTTGGTAACGGTATCTCGATGTTGATTTTCGCAGGTATCGTCGCCGGTCTTCCGAGAGCAATTGGGCAGTCTTTCGAGTCTGCGCGTCAGGGGGATATCAATATCTTCGCCCTGGTTGCTATCGGTTTGCTGGCAGTAGCGATTATCGGTTTTGTGGTGTTCATTGAGCGTGGTCAGCGTCGTATTGCTGTTCACTACGCCAAGCGTCAGCAGGGCCGTAAGGTGTTTGCTGCGCAGACCAGCCACTTGCCGCTGAAGGTGAATATGGCCGGCGTTATTCCGGCAATTTTCGCGAGCAGCATCTTGCTGTTTCCGGCTTCGTTGGGTACCTGGTTTGGTCAGTCTGAAAATATGGGCTGGCTGCAGGACCTCTCTCAGTCGATCGCTCCTGGTCAGCCGTTGAATATTCTGCTGTTTAGTGCAGGGATTATTTTCTTCTGCTTCTTCTATACGGCGTTGATGTTCAATCCGAAAGACGTAGCGGAAAACCTGAAGAAGTCCGGTGCCTTTATTCCGGGTATTCGTCCGGGTGAGCAGTCTGCGCGCTACATTGATGGCGTTCTGACTCGTTTGACCCTGTTCGGTGCTCTATATATGACGGCCGTCTGTTTGCTTCCCCAGTTCCTGGTGGTTGCGGCAAACGTTCCGTTCTACCTTGGCGGGACCTCGTTGCTGATCGTGGTCGTGGTTGTGATGGACTTCATGTCCCAAGTACAATCGCACCTCGTTTCGCACCAGTACGAATCCCTGATGAAGAAAGCCAACCTGAAGGGCTACGGCAGCGGCATGTTGCGCTGAGTACCCCATAAGGTTCGAGGAGTTGGTGATGAAAGTTCGTGCATCGGTGAAAAAGCTGTGCCGTAACTGCAAGATTATTCGCCGCGAAGGTGTTGTTCGAGTAATTTGCAGCGCGGAACCGCGTCACAAACAGCGCCAAGGCTGAGTGTGATCCGCTTGAAGCCCGGCAGCTAGTGCGCTGCCGGGTTGATTATTTGTTATTACAGCGATATTATCTCGCGCCCTATTTCTTGGCTTCCGGGGCGTAGGTAGCTGTCAATTGGAGTCCCACTGAATGGCCCGTATTGCAGGCGTTAACATTCCAGATAACAAGCACACTGTTATCTCGCTGACCTACATCTATGGTGTTGGTCGCACTACTGCGCAGAAAATTTGCGCAGACACTGGGGTAAACCCAGCCGCAAAGATCAAGGATCTGAGCGACGAGCAGATTGAGCTGTTGCGTGGCGAAGTGGCGAAGTTCACCACTGAAGGTGACCTGCGTCGCGAAATCAACATGAAAATCAAGCGTTTGATGGACCTCGGTTGCTACCGTGGTCTGCGTCATCGTCGTGGTCTTCCAGTGCGCGGTCAGCGTACCAAGACTAACGCGCGTACCCGTAAAGGTCCGCGTAAGCCGATCCGCAAGTAATCGCCCACGCGAATCGACAGGAAAATTATCATGGCAAAACCTGCTGCTCGTCCTCGTAAAAAAGTTAAAAAGACAGTGGTTGATGGCATCGCCCACATCCATGCTTCTTTTAACAACACAATCGTGACCATCACCGACCGTCAAGGTAACGCGCTTTCTTGGGCTACCTCCGGTGGTTCGGGTTTCCGCGGTTCCCGCAAGTCCACCCCGTTTGCTGCTCAAGTAGCTGCTGAACGTGCTGGCCAAGCTGCGCTGGAATACGGCCTGAAAAACCTCGACGTTAACGTCAAAGGTCCAGGTCCAGGTCGTGAGTCTGCTGTCCGTGCTTTGAACGGCTGTGGCTATAAGATCGCCAGCATCACCGACGTGACGCCAATCCCGCACAACGGGTGCCGTCCGCCGAAGAAGCGCCGCGTGTAATCCAGGAGATTGTAAAGAATGGCTCGTTACATTGGTCCAAAATGCAAACTCGCTCGTCGTGAAGGCACCGATCTCTTCTTGAAGAGCGGCGTGCGCGCGATCGAATCGAAGTGCAACATTGAAGCAGCACCTGGTATCCACGGCCAACGCCGCGGTCGCCAGTCCGATTACGGCACCCAACTGCGTGAAAAGCAGAAGGTCCGTCGTATCTACGGCGTTCTCGAGCGTCAGTTCAGCGGCTACTACAAAGAAGCTGCTGGCAAGAAAGGTGCAACCGGTGAAAACCTGCTGCAACTGCTCGAATGCCGTCTGGACAACGTTGTATACCGTATGGGCTTTGGTTCGACTCGCGCCGAATCCCGTCAGCTGGTATCGCACAAATCCGTCAGCGTAAACGGCCAAACCGTTAACGTACCGTCTTACCAGGTTCGTGCTGGTGATGTGGTCGCGATTCGCGAGAAAGCAAAAAACCAACTTCGCATTGTCCAAGCTCTCGATCTGTGTGCCCAACGTGGCCGCGTAGAATGGGTAGAAGTAGACACTGAGAAGAAGTCGGGCGTTTTCAAGAACGTTCCTGCTCGCAGTGATCTGTCCGCCGACATCAACGAAAGCCTGATTGTCGAGCTCTACTCCAAGTAAGGGCTAGAAAATAGGTGCATCCATGCAGATTTCGGTAAATGAGTTCCTGACACCCCGCCACATTGATGTGCAGGTTGTCAGTCCAACCCGCGCTAAAATTACTCTCGAGCCTCTCGAGCGTGGTTTTGGCCACACCCTGGGCAACGCGCTGCGCCGCATCCTGTTGTCCTCAATGCCCGGCTGTGCAGTAGTCGAGGCCGAGATTGACGGTGTGCTCCACGAGTACAGCGCCATCGAAGGTGTACAGGAAGACGTAATTGAAATCCTGTTGAACCTTAAAGGTCTGGCTATCAAGCTGCACGGCCGTGACGAAGTTACGCTGACCTTGTCGAAGAAGGGTTCGGGGGTGGTTACCGCTGCCGATATTCAGCTGGATCATGATGTCGAGATCGTTAATCCCGATCACGTAATCGCTAACCTGGCGTCTAACGGCGCCCTGAACATGAAGCTCACCGTAGCTCGTGGTCGTGGTTATGAACCGGCCGACTCGCGTCAGAGCGATGAAGACGAAAGCCGCAGCATTGGTCGCTTGCAGCTTGACTCTTCGTTCAGCCCGGTTCGCCGTATCGCATACGTGGTGGAAAACGCCCGTGTCGAGCAGCGTACTAACCTGGACAAGCTGGTTATTGATCTGGAAACCAACGGTACTCTGGATCCTGAAGAGGCTATCCGCCGCGCTGCAACCATTCTGCAACAGCAGTTGGCTGCGTTCGTCGACCTCAAGGGTGACAGCGAACCAGTGGTAATCGAGCAGGAAGACGAGATCGATCCGATCCTGCTTCGCCCGGTTGACGATCTGGAACTGACTGTACGTTCGGCTAACTGCCTTAAGGCGGAAAACATCTACTACATCGGCGACCTGATTCAGCGTACCGAAGTAGAGCTGTTGAAGACTCCGAACCTTGGCAAGAAATCCTTGACTGAAATCAAGGACGTTCTGGCCTCCCGCGGTCTGTCCCTCGGCATGCGCCTCGACAACTGGCCGCCTGCAAGTCTTAAGAAGGACGACAAGGCGACTGCCTGATCGTCGTAATCACCGAACGTGAGTTTGGTAAGGAATGAACCATGCGTCATCGTAAAAGTGGTCGTCACCTGAGCCGTACCAGCTCGCACCGCAAGGCCATGTTCCAAAACATGGCGGTGTCGCTGTTCGAGCACGAGCTGATCAAAACTACACTGCCGAAAGCTAAAGAACTGCGTCGCGTTGCTGAGCCGCTGATCACTTTGGCCAAGACAGACAGCCTGGCTAACCGCCGTTTGGCTTTCGACCGTACTCGTTCGAAAGCTATCGTTGGTAAGCTCTTCAACGACCTGGGCAAGCGTTATGCTACCCGTGAGGGTGGCTACCTGCGCATCCTCAAGTGCGGCTTCCGCACTGGCGACAACGCGCCTATGGCGTACGTCGAGTTGGTTGATCGTGCTACTGCCGGCGAAGCTGTAAGCGCCGAGTAACACGACAGTCTGCAACGAAGAACCGGGCCTGGCGCCCGGTTTTTTGTGCGCGTAATAAAAGCGCATTAGGTCCAGGTTTCCCGGGGACGCTGGGCGAGATGGACGTTGGCTCGGTTGGTAGTAATTTTCTATTGAA
This sequence comes from Pseudomonas sp. 34 E 7, assembly GCF_900005715.1. Lineage (NCBI taxonomy): Bacteria > Pseudomonadati > Pseudomonadota > Gammaproteobacteria > Pseudomonadales > Pseudomonadaceae > Pseudomonas > Pseudomonas sp. 34 E 7. The sequence continues at coordinate 31,299 of NZ_CVTX01000065.1, read as the reverse complement.
GCCTACAATTTAATAAATTTGTAGGTGTCATGTTGTTGATTGATACTCCCTCCAAGCCGATTAGCCGGCAGTTCCAAGCCAGACCTGAGGAAATTGCGCATGAGCCAGAATAAAGTCCTTACCACCGCCAGCGGTGCACCCGTTGCGGATAATCAGAATTCCCGTTCTGCCGGCCCCCGTGGCCCGCTGCTGCTCGACGACTTCCACCTGATCGAGAAGCTCGCTCACTTCAACCGTGAAAATATTCCGGAGCGCCGTGTACACGCCAAAGGTTCGGGCGCCTACGGTACGTTCACCGTCACCCGAGACATCACTCAATACACCAGCGCCAAGCTGTTCGAGTCAGTGGGTAAGCAAACCCCAACGTTCCTGCGGTTCTCCACTGTAGGTGGTGAGCGCGGTTCGGCTGACACTGAGCGCGACCCACGCGGCTTCGCCTTGAAGTTCTATACCGAGGAAGGCAACTGGGACATCGTTGGCAACAATACGCCTGTGTTCTTCATCCGTGACCCGCTGAAATTCCCGGATTTCATCCACACCCAAAAGCGTCTGCCGCAGAGCAACCTGAAAAGCGCACAGATGATGTGGGACTTCTGGTCGCACTCCCCAGAGGCGCTGCACCAGGTCACCATCCTGTTCTCGGACCGTGGCATCCCTGATGGCTACCGCCACATGCACGGCTTCGGCAGTCACACCTACAGCCTGATCAACGCCAACGGCGAGCGTCACTGGGTGAAATGGCACTACAAGACCAAGCAAGGCATCAAGAACCTGGCGCCGGCTGAAGCTGCGCGCCTGGCGGGTACCGATCCTGACTATGCCCAGCGCGATCTGTTTGGCGCCATTGAACGTGGTGATTTCCCAAAATGGCGCGTTTGCATCCAGATCATGACCGAGGCTCAAGCGAACGCTCACTACGAAAACCCGTTTGACGTCACCAAGACCTGGTCGCAAAAAGAATTCCCACTGATCGAGGTGGGCGAGCTGGAACTCAACCGCAACCCGCAGAACTACTTCGCCGAAGTGGAACAGGCCGCGTTCGGCCCAAGCAATATGGTCCCAGGCGTTGGCCTGTCGCCGGACCGTATGCTGCAAGGTCGCGTCTTTGCCTACGCAGATGCTCACCGGTACCGTGTTGGCACCAATCACCAGCAACTGCCGGTGAATGCTCCACGTAACCCGGTCAACAGCTACCAGCGTGACGGTTCGATGGCCTTTGGCAGTAATGGTGGGGCTGCGCCTAACTACGAGCCAAACAGCTACGGCGATGCGCCAAAGCAGGCGCCACAGTACGCGGAGCCTGCACTGGCCTTGAGCGGCGCAGCTGATCGTTACGATCACCGCGAAGACACTGATTACTACAGCCACGCCGGTGCACTGTTCCGCTTGATGAATGACGAGCAGAAAGCGCTGCTGACCAGCAACATCGCCGGTGCGATGGGCGGTGTTTCCAGTGATGTGGTCCAGCGTCAGTTGCAGCATTTTTACAAAGCGGATCCCGCTTATGGAGAAGCAATCGCAAATGCACTGGGTGTATCGCTTAACTGACTCTAAACGATAAGCAGAACCGCCCTCATTTGGGCGGTTTTTGCGTTATTTCAGCTACTTTTCTCCGGAAATCTTCGCTTTTCTGCCGTTGATCCCGTGACCTTCAGGTCAGCATGGTTCAAACTACAGACTTTCAAGCAGGGAGATGTAGGGCGATGCAAGGTCACCCCGACGTAATCGATTACCTCAACACGTTGCTGACGGGCGAACTGGCAGCTCGTGACCAATATTTCATCCATTCGCGTATGTACGAAGACTGGGGCTTTACCGAGCTCTATGAACGTATTAACCATGAGATGGAAGAAGAGGCGCAGCACGCTGACGCACTGATGCGTCGTATCCTCATGCTCGAAGGCACGCCGCGCATGCGTCCCGACGACCTGGATGTGGGCACCACAGTGCCGGATATGCTCGCTGCCGACCTTCGTCTCGAATACAAGGTCCGTGCCGCGCTCTGCAAGGGCATTGAGCTGTGCGAGCAGCACAACGACTATGTCACTCGCGAGATCCTGCGCGTGCAGTTGAATGACACCGAAGAAGATCATACCTACTGGCTGGAAAAGCAGTTGGGTCTGATCAAGCTGATTGGCCTGGAAAACTACCTGCAATCGCAGTTCTGATTCCGGCTACGAAAAAGCCCCTGCCACCGATGAGGTGACAGGGGCTTTTTATCGGGCCCGGTAAATCAGGCCCGGTCGCGCTCCAGCAACGGCTTCAGATAGTAGCCAGTATGGGATTGCGACATCTCGGCAACTTGCTCCGGTGTACCCACAGCAATGATCTGCCCGCCCTTGGAACCGCCTTCCGGCCCCAGGTCCACCAGCCAGTCCGCGGTCTTGATCACATCCAGGTTGTGTTCAATCACCACCACCGTATTACCGTGATCGCGCAAGCGATGCAGCACGTCCAGCAGTTGCTGAATATCGGCAAAGTGCAGGCCAGTGGTTGGCTCATCAAGGATATACAAGGTTTTGCCTGTATCCCGTTTGGACAACTCACGCGACAACTTCACCCGCTGGGCTTCACCACCCGACAGCGTGGTCGCCGACTGCCCCAGCTTGATATAAGACAGGCCGACATCCATCAATGTCTGCAGCTTGCGCGCCAACGCCGGAACCGCGTCGAAGAACACCCGAGCTTCCTCGATGGTCATCTCCAGGGTTTCGTGAATGTTCTTGCCCTTGTATTTGATTTCCAAGGTTTCACGGTTATAGCGCTTGCTCTTGCACACATCGCACGGCACATAGATATCCGGCAGGAAGTGCATCTCGACCTTGATCAAGCCATCGCCCTGGCAGGCTTCACAGCGACCGCCCTTGACGTTGAACGAGAACCGGCCCGGCCCGTAGCCGCGAGAGCGGGATTCCGGAACACCGGCGAACAACTCGCGAATCGGCGTGAACAGCCCGGTGTAAGTCGCCGGGTTGGACCGCGGCGTACGGCCAATCGGGCTCTGGTCGATGTCGACCACCTTGTCCAGATGCTCCAGGCCCTTGATGCTGTCGTGGGCCGCCGCTTCCAGGGTGGTAGCGCCGTTCAGGGCGGTGGCACTGAGTGGGAACAACGTGTTGTTGATCAGCGTCGACTTGCCCGAGCCGGAAACCCCGGTCACACAGGTCAGCAGGCCCAGGGGGATTTCCAGATCCACATTGCGCAAGTTGTTGCCACGAGCACCCTTGAGGTGCAACGCCATCTTCTTGTTGCGCGGCGTGCGCTTGGCCGGCACCGCAATTTTCACGCGGCCCGACAGGTACTTGCCGGTCAGTGAATCCGGATGCGCCATGACTTCGGCAGGCGTGCCCTCGGCGACAATATGTCCGCCATGCACACCCGCGCCAGGGCCGATATCGACCACGTAATCCGCCAGGCGAATCGCGTCCTCGTCGTGCTCGACCACAATCACCGTGTTGCCGATATCCCGCAGGTGTTTCAACGTACCCAGCAAGCGATCGTTGTCGCGTTGATGCAAGCCGATCGACGGCTCATCGAGGATGTACAACACGCCCACCAGTCCCGCGCCGATCTGGCTGGCCAGGCGAATCCGCTGGGCCTCGCCGCCCGACAGGGTATCGGCACTGCGGTCCAGCGACAGATAGTCCAGGCCAACGTTGACCAGGAACTGCAGGCGCTCGCGGATTTCCTTGAGGATCTTGTCGGCAATCTCCCCACGGCGGCCGGTCAGCTTGAGCACACCAAAGTACTCACAGGCATCGCCGATTGGCAAGTTGGTCACCGCCGGCAACGTCTTCTCGCCAACCCACACATGCCGCGCTTCGCGGCGCAGGCGAGTGCCACGGCAATCAGGGCAAGGTTGGGTGCTGAGGAATTTCGCCAGCTCTTCGCGCACGCTGGCCGATTCGGTCTCGCGGTAACGGCGCTCAAGGTTCGGCACGATGCCTTCGAACGGGTGGGAGCGCTTGACGATGTCACCACGGTCGTTCAGATACTTGAAGTCGACGTTCTGCGAGCCGCTGCCATTGAGGATGACCTTCTGCTGGTCCGCCGGCAGTTGGTTGAACGGCACTTCGAGGCTGAACTTGTAGTGCGACGCCAACGACCCCAGCATCTGGAAGTAGTAGACGTTGCGCCTGTCCCAGCCACGAATCGCCCCCTCCGCCAACGTCAGGTCGCCGTTGACCAGGCGCTTGATGTCGAAGAACTGCTTGACGCCCAGGCCGTCACAGGTCGGGCAGGCGCCGGCCGGGTTGTTGAAGGAAAACAGCTTGGGTTCCAGTTCGCTGATGGCATGGCCGCAGATCGGGCAGGCAAAGCGCGCGGAGAAGATGATCTCTTCGCCCGGCTCGTCGTCCATGGGCGCGACCAGGGCAATACCGTCGGCCAGCTTCAACGCGGTCTCGAAGGATTCCGCCAGGCGCTGCTGCAGGTCGGCACGCACCTTGAAACGGTCGACCACCACGTCGATGGAGTGCTTCTTCTGCTTGTCGAGCTTGGGCGCTTCATCCAGCTCATAAAGCTTGCCGTTGATGCGGGCGCGCACGAAACCTTGCGCCCGCAGCTCTTCAAAGACCGAGAGATGCTCGCCCTTGCGCTCGCGGATGACGGGCGCCAGCAGCATCAGCTTGGCGCCCTCCGGCTGGGCCAGCACCAGGTCAACCATCTGGCTGACGGTCTGGGCTTCCAGCGGAATATCGTGGTCCGGGCAGCGTGGAATACCCACGCGTGCATACAGCAGACGCAGGTAATCGTAGATTTCGGTAATGGTGCCCACGGTGGAGCGCGGGTTATGGGACGTCGATTTCTGCTCGATGGAAATGGCCGGCGACAAACCTTCGATGGTGTCGACGTCGGGCTTTTCCATCATGGACAGGAACTGGCGGGCATAGGCCGACAGCGATTCCACATAGCGGCGCTGGCCTTCGGCATACAGCGTGTCGAACGCCAGGGACGATTTGCCCGAACCGGACAGGCCGGTGATGACGATCAGTTTGTCCCGGGGCAGGGTCAGGTCGATGTTCTTCAGGTTGTGGGTTCTAGCCCCACGAATCAGGATCTTGTCCAAGATGGCCTCGCACGGCGGGCGTAAATAATGCCGGAGTATACGGCTAAAGACTGGATGAATATACACTGTCAAAAGGCCGCTTGCAGCCTTACATGAAAGCTGCGCGGCAAAGCGCCGCATATACCCTCTCAATCGATGGGACTGGTAGAATCGCCGCCGGTTCACACGAGGTTTTTCCATGCACGATCCCCACAGCGAACGCATGAGTAGCGGCGAGACCCGAGCGGCAAGCGGTCTGGCCCTGGTGTTCGCCTTCCGTATGCTGGGCATGTTTATGGTGTTGCCGGTGCTGGCGACCTATGGAATGGATCTCGCAGGCGCGACCCCCGCATTGATCGGCCTGGCGATTGGCGCCTATGGCCTGACCCAGGCCATCTTCCAGATACCGTTCGGTATCATTTCCGACCGTATAGGCCGTCGCCCGGTGATTTACCTGGGGCTGATCGTGTTCGCCCTCGGCAGTGTGCTCGCGGCGCAGTCCGATTCGATCTGGGGCGTGATCGCCGGACGTATCCTGCAAGGCGCCGGGGCGATTTCGGCTGCGGTGATGGCGTTGCTGTCGGACCTGACCCGCGAACAGCATCGCACCAAGGCCATGGCCATGATCGGCATGACCATCGGTTTGTCATTTGCCGTGGCGATGGTGGTCGGCCCGCTGCTGACTCGCGCTTTCGGCCTGCACGGGTTGTTCCTGGCCACCGGCGGCATGGCGTTGATCGGTATCGTGATCGTGGCCTTCATGGTGCCGCGCTCGACCGGCACGCTGCAGCACCGTGAGTCCGGCGTCGCGCGCAAGGCGCTGTTGCCGACGCTCAAGCACCCGGACCTGCTGCGCCTGGATTTAGGTATCTTCGTGTTGCACGCAATGCTGATGTGCAGCTTCGTCGCCTTGCCCCTGGCGCTGGTGCAGAAAGCCGGTTTGCCCAAGGAGCAGCACTGGTGGGTCTACCTGACCGCCCTGTTGGTTTCGTTCTTCGCCATGATCCCGTTCATCATCTACGGCGAGAAGAAACGCAAAATGAAACGAGTTCTGCTCGGCGCCGTCGCGACATTGATGCTCACTGAACTATTCTTCTGGCAGTTCGGCGACAGCCTGCGGGCGCTGGTGATCGGCACGGTGGTGTTCTTCACCGCGTTCAACTTGCTGGAAGCGTCATTGCCGTCGCTGATCAGCAAGGTTTCACCGGCCGGCGGCAAGGGCACGGCGATGGGCGTGTATTCCACCAGCCAGTTCCTCGGTTCGGCGCTGGGCGGGATCATGGGCGGCTGGATGTTCCAGCATGGCGGTTTGTCGGTTGTGTTCCTCGGATGCGCCGGGCTGGCTGCACTTTGGCTGGTCTTTGCTGTTACCATGCGCGAACCTCCGTATGTCACGAGCCTACGCCTGCCGTTATCGCCTGAAGCGATGCGCGAAGCCGGCTTGGCCGAGCGCCTGAAGGCCGTCGTTGGAGTAACGGACGCAGTAGTGGTCGCAGAAGAAACTGCGATTTACATCAAATTGGACACCGAATTATTGGATCGCGCGACGCTCGAGCACCTGGTCAACCCAGTGCCGACAGCGCGCCCAGCCTAGGAGAACGTTATGGCCCGTGGGGTTAACAAAGTCATATTGGTCGGTACATGCGGCCAGGATCCCGAAGTTCGCTACCTGCCTAACGGTAACGCCGTGACGAACCTGAGTCTGGCGACCAGCGAACAGTGGACCGACAAGCAGACAGGCCAGAAGGTCGAGAAAACCGAATGGCACCGCGTGTCGATGTTCGGCAAAGTGGCCGAGATCGCCGGTGAGTACCTGCGCAAAGGTTCGCAGGTCTACATCGAAGGCAAACTGCAAACCCGCGAGTGGGAAAAAGACGGCATCAAGCGTTACACCACTGAAATCGTGGTCGACATGCAAGGCACCATGCAATTGCTGGGCGGCCGTCCACAGGGCGACCAACAGGGCCAGGGCGGCATGTCCAACTCGGCACCGCGTCCACAGCAATCGCGTCCGCAGCCAAGCCAGCAGCCTCAGCGCGAGTCGCGCCCGGCGCCACAACAGGCCGCTCCGCAGCCGGCTCCGGATTTCGACAGCTTTGATGACGATATCCCGTTCTGAGGCCTAAACCTCCAGACACAACAAAACCCCCGATAGCCCTGGCGTCGGGGGTTTTTTATGGGCGATGCTTAATCACCAAGAGAGGAGAACCCGATGACCTGGTCCGCCAAGCAGTACACGATGTTCGAGCAGCAGCGCACGCGCCCCGTCCGCGACCTGGTGGCCGCGATTCCCAATACCGATGTGGGCACGGCCGTTGATCTGGGCTGTGGTCCCGGCAATTCCACCCAGGTGTTGGCCGAACGCTTTCCACACGCCCACATTACCGGCATGGACAGCTCCGATGACATGCTGCGCGACGCGCGCAAGCGCCTGCCGGCCTTGAGCTTCGAACTGGCGGATATCGGCGCCTGGCGTCCGGCGCAGCCCTTCGACGTGATTCTCGCCAATGCGTCTCTGCAATGGCTGCCTGACCACGCCTCGCTCTATCCGCACCTGGTCAACCAACTGACCCCCGGCGGCACGCTGGCGGTGCAGACGCCGGACAACCTCGACGAGCCTGCCCACCGGCTCGCCCGTGAGGTCGCAGCGCAGGGGCCATGGGCCGCGAAGATCGGCGCGGTCAAGCATAACGAGCGGCATTCGGCGAGCTATTACTTCGAACTGCTGAACCGGCATTGCAGCACCGTCGATGTCTGGCGTACCACCTACCACCATCCGTTGGCAGACCACGGGGCAGTGGTGGAGTGGTTCAAGGGTTCAGCGCTGCGGCCTTTCCTGACGCCACTGAACGATGACGAAAAAGCCGCTTTCCTGCAGGCGTACCAAGCTCGGATTACCCAGGCTTATCCAGCCCTGGCGGATGGCACGGTACTGCTGCCATTCCCACGCCTGTTTATCATCGCCACGCGCTGAACGCGCCAAGCGGCGGTCAAGCCACCGCCGCTTGGGCTTTCAAATAGTCTTGCGTCGACACCACACTCGCATAGCCGAAGGCCAGCGCGGCCATGTAGGCGCCATGCACCTGCGCGGCGGGAATCACCTGCCCATTGAAATTCTGGTCACAGGTAGCGCAGGCGTCATGAATGACCGTGACCTTGTAGCCCAAGTCTGCCGCCGCCCGCACTACAGCGTCGATGCACATATGGCTCATGCTGCCGACCACCACCACGTCGGTAATGCTGCGCCGTTCCAGCAACTCGCGCAGGTTGGTCTGGCGAAAGGCATTCACAAAGTGCTTGAGCACCACCGGCTCGTTACCCTGGTTCAGCACGTTGGCATGCAACTGCGCGCCTTCGGAGCCCGGCGTGAAGAACGGCGCGTCATCGTCCGCGAACTCGTGACGCACGTGGATCACCGCATCGCCGGTCTGACGAAAGGCCTTCAGCACCTGCGCGGCGTTGTCCGCAGCGGCCTCCACACCGTCAAGCGGCCACTTGCCCTGGGGGAAGTAGTCGTTCTGGATATCGATCAGGATGAGTGCTTGCTTGGCCATGTGGGTTGCCTCGTGATGGGTTGATAGGTCCAGTATCTTAGCTGGCGCCGCCGTCGGATATCGGCTGCCGTACACGTGAATCGTGCAGAACGCCGCGTGCCCGAGGCCGCATCGTGCAGAATGGCGCGGGCTAACTGATATTGCGTGCCCGCCAACTGATTGATTTTCAAGCGCTCCTGCTCAACGCGAGCTTGGCCTGATCCCTGCTACGCTTCTTTTACACACATGGCCGGATGCCAAGGGGGATGCATGACCCCGATTTCACGTAAAAAGCTGGCGCTCTCTCATTCAACGCGCAGCGGCGCACCCCAGCATGAAGTGGAGACCAATCGCGCCCTGGCGCGCTGGCTCGCGCAGATACTGGGGCTAAAATTCGGCGGCAGCTACGACCCGCTCAAGCACGCCGGCCACGATCTGTACCTGCTTCCCACACAAACGCTGGTGGGGGCCGCCCAGGCACAAGCGCTCAATATCAAGGGCCCGCAAGACCTGTGGGGCGGTTATGTCGATCATGCGTTCATCTGTACCAAAGCCATCACTCATGGCCTGCTGAGCCCGCAAGCCCAGGCGCCCGAGGGCTGGTCGCCGCTGTTTTGTGAGCGCGTGCGCGACGTAGTCCTTGATGGCTTGAGTGTCTTCGCGCTGGAAGATGCACGGCCAGCCGCGACCCATTTGCTCTACAGCGGGCCGATTCGCTTGAAGCCCGTAAACGCCTGCGCGGGACGCGGGCAAGAGGTGATCCGCAGCCTCGACGAATTCGATGCCCTGCTGGCGCGTCCCGAAGCCGCCGCAATGTTTAATGATGGGGTGGTGCTGGAACAAGACCTGCAGGACGTAGTCACTCACAGTGTGGGCCAAAGCTTTATCGGCGATCACGTCATCAGTTACTGCGGCGAGCAATACCTGACCCGGGACGGGCAGGGCGAAGAGGTCTACGGCGGCTCCAAACTGCTGGTGGTGCCCGGCGGTTACGACGACTTGCTCGCTCTGGCTCTGCCGGACGATGTACGCGAAGCCGTCAGGCAAGCGCAGGTCTTCGACAAGGCTGCCGATGAAGCCTACCCCGGCTTCTATGCCTCGCGGCGCAACTACGACATCGCCCAGGGGCTGGACAGCGACGGCCAACGCCGCAGTGGCGTGCTCGAACAGTCCTGGCGCATGGGCGGGGCCAGCAGCGCGGAAGTCGCGGCGCTGCAAAGCTTCGTCAACCACCCCGGCTTGCGCGCGATCCGAGTGGCCTCGGTGGAAACCTATGTGGACCGGACGTTACCGGCAGACGCCATCGAGGTGTACCGCGGCCCGGCTGAAAACAGCGACTTTCTCCTCAAATATGTGACGGTTAACGCTTATGACGGCTAGAAGCGAGAGCATCGCAATCGACATTGACGACGAACAGATGAGCGGGACCTTCCTCAGCCCCAAATCCAAAGTGCCGGGCGTGTTGTTCGTGCACGGCTGGGGCGGCAGCCAGGAGCGCGACCTGGAGCGCGCCAAAGGCATCGCGGGGCTCGGTTGCGTGTGTTTGACTTTCGACCTGCGCGGCCATGCAGGCACGGGTATCCCGCTTTCGCGCGTAACCCGTGAAGACAACCTGCGCGACCTGTTGGCCGCCTACGACCGCCTGCTGTCTCACCCGGCCATCGATACCTCGGCGGTGGCGGTCGTGGGCACCAGCTATGGGGGCTACCTGGCGGCGATCCTCACCTCATTGCGCCCGGTGCGCTGGCTGGCGTTGCGGGTGCCTGCGCTGTACCGCGATCAGGAATGGCTCAAGCCCAAGCGTGACCTGGATAAAGCCGACCTGATGGATTACCGCAGTACGCTGGTGCAGGCCGAAACCAACCGGGCCCTGCATGCCTGCGCAAAATTCAGCGGTGATGTGCTGATCGTCGAATCGGAGACCGACGACCACGTGCCCCACGCCACCATCATGAGTTATCGCGCGGCCTGCCAGCACACCCATTCCCTGACCCACCGCATCATCGATGGCGCCGACCATTCGTTGAGCGACCCGGTGTCGCAACAGGCCTACACCTCGATCCTGGTGGACTGGATCACCGAGATGGTGGTGGGTGAACGTTTGAGCATCATCCAGTCTCGCTAACACGCTAAGCGGGTGTTTTCTTCACCCGCAACGCCTTGGCCTTCGCTTCCACCCCCAAATACATCACCAGCGCGATCAACAACGGGCAAATGAAATAGATTGCCCGATAGGCAATCAATCCGGCCAGCAGACTGCCGCGCGACGCCTCATGCTGCAGCAGCCCGATAAACACCGCTTCCAGCACCCCAAGGCCCGCTGGAATATGCGTGAGCACCCCGGCAATCGCGCTGATCAGCAGCACCCCCAGCACCAGCGGATAATCCAGTTTCGCCGGCAACAGCGTGAAAATCACCGCCGCCATCAGCGACCAGTTCAGCGCGCCCAACATCAATTGCAAGCACGCCATGCGCAGCGACGGCAGGTTGATTTCCATGCCGCGAATCGTCCACGCACGTTTTTTCGAAAACTGGCAGGCCACCAGGTAACCGAGGCTCGCCAGCACCAACAGCGCACCGATGCCTTGCAATGCCGTAGTGCTGACCTTCCAGCCCGGCGGCATGGTGACCAGGCCGCTGCTGAAGATCACGCCCGAGATCGCCATATAGCCGAACCAGTTGGTGGCCAGGCTCAGCCCCAGGATCTTGGCGATATTGCCGGTGCTCACCCCCAGTCGCGAATACAGCCGATAACGCATGGCGATGCCGCCCACCCACGCGCTCAGGTTGAGGTTGAACGCGTAGCTGATGATGCCCACCGGCAGGATCTGCTTCCAGCGCAAGGGCTGGCGAATGTAGGTGCGGCCGATCAGGTCGAAGCAGGCATACACAATAAAGCTGCACACGGTCAGCGCGCCGGCGATCAGCAGGGTACGCACCTTGAATTCGCTCAACGTCTGCAGCACTTCGCTCCAGTCGATGCGTCGCGCAAGCAAGGTGAACAACACGATCAGCAGCACAAAGAACGCAAGGGTCAGGGGCTTCTTCCAGCGCTGGAACCGCGAGCCGTTTTTTTCAGAGGTCATGGGCCGGACTCTCGATGGGTTTCAAACGCGGCTTGTGTGCCGGCAGCCAGCCGGTCAGGGCGGGGAAGTGACGCATCACATGAAAGACCAGAAAGCCCACGGTCAGGCGCCACAACCACAGGCGCGGTTTGCGTTTTGCCGGCATGGTCTGGCAATGGTCCCTGGCGAGCGCTTCCAGGCTTTCGTACAACTGCTGATTGAACGCCCGGTCGCGAATCAGCACATTGGCTTCAAGGTTCAATGCCAGGCTCAACGGGTCCAGGTTGCTTGAGCCTACGGTGCTCCAGTTATCGTCTATCAACGCCACCTTGCCGTGCAGCGGGCGCTGGCAGTACTCGTGAATGACCACGCCGTCCTTGAGCAGATAGTCATACAGCATGCGCGCCGCCAGCTTGGCGAGCAGCACATCCGGTTGGCCCTGCATGATCAATTGCACGTGCACGCCACGGCGCGCGGCGTTGCGGATTTCACGCAGCAGGCGGTAACCGGGGAAGAAATACGCGTTGGCAATCACGGCGCGCGTACGCGCTTTGCTCAAGGCGTGAATATAGGCTTCTTCGATGTCATCGCGATGCTGCACGTTGTCGCGATAAATCAGGCGTACCAGACCGTCTTCGTCAGACGTTGCCCATGGCGTAGGATGTTGCTGGCGCCGCCGCCATCCACGCCGCGTGCGCACCTGGCGACCACTTTGCGCCAGGGCGAAGTGGTGCAGGTCGGCCACCGCCGGGCCAACGATTTGCACCGCATAGTCCTGCTTGGCTTCAGGGCCGAAGTCACCCAGATGGTCGGCGGAAAAGTTGATACCGCCGATGAACGCCACGCTGGCATCCACCACCACGATTTTGCGGTGCAGGCGACGGAACCAGTTGGTGCGGATACCCAGCGTCTTCGAGGCCGGATCGAACATCTGCACCACCACTCCGGCCTCGGCCAGCTCGCGCAAAAATGCCGTGCTCAATTCGCCGCAACCAAAGCCATCCAGGCTGGCCACCACCTTCACTCCGCGCTGCGCGGCGTCGATCAGGATGGCTTTGAGCTCAAAGCCGACCTTGTCTTCGAAGAGGATAAACGTCTCCAGCAGAATCTCGCGCTGCGCCACGCGCATGGCCTCGAACACCTTGGGAAAGTAGGCCTCGCCATTTTCCAGCAACTCGATGCGGTTGCCGCTCTGCCAGCCGTAATCGAGGTCGCGCGCCTTGGCATCATCCGGCGGCTGGTCGGTGGCGATATGTTCTACAGCAACGTTCATAGCTCAATCTCCACCGACAGCGGCACATGGTCAGACAAATGGGACCAGGGCCGCGTGGTCAGCACCCGGGGGTTATGCACCTTCAGATTGCGCACGTAGATGCGGTCCAGCGGCAACAACGGCAGGCGCGCGGGAAAGGTGCGTGCCGGTTTGCCCAATGTCTGCACGAAGACTTCCTCGAGGCCGCTTTGGCTCAGGTCGGCACGCTGGCGCCAGTCGTTGAAATCGCCGGCGACCACCACCGGCGCGTCGGCCGGGATCTCGCTGATGCGTTGCTCCAGCAGGCGCAATTGCTGCTGGCGATGCACTTCACGCAGGCCCAGGTGGATGCAGATCGCATGCACTTCCTGCCCGCTGCCCGGCAGGCGCAGGACGCAATGCAGCAGGCCGCGGTTTTCGTGGCCGCTCTGGGAGATGTCGAGGTTGTCGTGGCGGATGATCTGGAATTTCGACAGCAACGCGTTGCCGTGGTCGCCATGGGGGTAGACCGCGTTGCGCCCGTAGGCGAACTGCGGCCAGATGCTGTCGGCGAGGAACTCGTACTGCGGCATCTTCGGCCAGTCGCTGTAGCGCTGCGGATGCTGCTCGTGGGTGCCATGGATTTCCTGCAGGAACACCATGTCGGCGCCCACGCTGCGCACGGCTTCGCGCAATTCGGGCAGGATGAAACGCCGATTCAAGGCGGTGAAACCCTTGTGGATATTGACCGTCAGCACGGTAAAGCGAGTAATGGGGGCAGTGGGTGTGATGGGAATCAACTCCGGCTGTGTCATGGCAGCACTCCAGGTTCCGGCAGTTGCCCCGGCGCTGTCGCCAGGTGCTCATCCAGACCCAAAAGCTGTAACAATTGACGGGCATCGAAAGGCGCACGCACCTTGATGTCGTTATCGAAAAAGCAGAACACGTCGCGCTGTTTGCGCGCGCGTGGTTTGTGTTGTGGGTCGATCAAGTGCGCATCCGCAGGCTGTTTGCCGTGCCGCCAACGCTCGATGCGCTCGCTCCAGCGCGCGAGGGCGTCGTCGGTGTAGCCACTGGCGTACAACTGCTTGTCGCCATGCAGGCGCAGGTACAGGAAGTTGGCGGTGACGTCTTCGGCATACGGCCACTTGCCAGCAGTGTCCGCCACCACCAGGGCGACGCCGTACTTGTCCAGTAACTGCACAAACTCAGGCACCGCAAAGCTCTTGTGGCGAATTTCCACCGCATGGCGCAACGGCTGCTTGCCGTAGGCCTTCATGCTCGCCTTGCCATTGAGGCGTGGCTCATGCTGATGGGCGAGGGCGGCGGCCTGCAAGGTGGTGGTCGGCAGTTCGGCCAGAAAGGCTTCGAACAGGGGCGGGTCGAACTTGAAACTGGGCGGGAACTGCCAGAGGATCGGCCCAAGCTTGTCCTTGAGCTCCAATACCCCGGAGGCGAAGAAATTCGCCATGGGCTTGTGTACATCGCGCAGGCGCAGGATGTGGGTGATATAGCGCGGGGCCTTGACGCTGAACATGAACCCTTCGGGCGTGTCGGCATACCACTCGGCGTAGCGCTTGGGGGTTTGCAGCGCGTAGAACGAACCGTTGATTTCGATCGCATTGACGGCGCGTGAGGCAAACTGCAACTCGCGTTTCTGGGTCAAGCCTTCGGGGTAGAAGTCGCCCCGCCAAGGCGTATAGCGCCAGCCGGAAATGCCGATGTGAATCGCCGCCATGCTTACTCCCGTTGATCCAGGGTCGATTGCCCCGCGTTTTGGGATGACTACGATCTTTGGCCGAAAGTTTCCACATTCCTACAGGCGGTAGAGGGGCAGGAGGTGGGGCAGGGGCCGGGCGAATCAGGGGAACGATCACGGCTCAAACCCGTCAGTTCCTTACAGACCCCCAGAAGGAGCCCGGTGTTTTGCTGAATTTAAAGACTGCATTACTGCTCGTCGCGCTGCTGCTATGCGGCAACGGCGCACTGCAAGCCGCGGCCACCGCGCCTGAACCCGAAGCCCCGGCCAAGCCGGAATTGCTGGTGGAGGGCGGGCTGCTCGGGGCCATCAGCTCCAGCATCGATGATGTGCAACAGAAGCTGGACCTCAACCAAAATTTCATCGACGAGTGGCGCCTGCGTGCCGACCGGGCCGCGAATGAAGTCGGGCGTCTGGTCGACCAGACGGCGGCGCGCTCGCCATGGAGCGTGGCCGGAGATTTCCTGCTGCTGTCGGCCGTGTGGATCGGTGCCTTTGCAGTGCTGACGCTGGTGGGCCGCCTTATCGTGCGGCGCTTGGGCCTGCGGGGTTTTTTCCAGCGCCGGGCGCGCCTGCTGGCGGTGCTGGGGTATGTGGTGCCCTACACCCTCCCGGCCATTATCTGCCTGCCGTTGACGCTGTATGTCAGCCACTTTTTAGCCACCTCCGTGGGCCGGGCGCTGGCGCTGTGTTTTGCCTACGCCACCAGCAGCGGCATCTTCTCCACCTCGATGCTGCTGTGCGTCATCGTCATGTTCAACCTCGGCCACAAGCGCCCGGCGGTGCGGTTGATCCGCGACTATTGCCCCAAACCGCTGTTCCTGATCGGCTTCCTCGCCGCCCTCAGTGACGCGTTGACCAGCCCGCAGATCGCCCGTCAGCTCGGCGGCAATATTACCAGCAGTATCGCGGTGTTTACCGGCCTGTTCGCGACGGTGATCTTTGGCGTGCTGGTGGTGCGTCTGCGCCGTCCGGTGGCGCACCTGATCCGTAATCGGCCGCTGGCCCAGCGTCTCAAGCATCCGGCGTTGCAGCAGTCGTTGCGGGTATTTTCCGGGCTCTGGTACTGGCCGATTCTGCTGATGGTGCTGGTCTCGGCAATCAACCTGATCGGTGCCGGCGACGACAATCAAAAGGCCCTGCGCTGCGCCTTGTTCACCACCATCCTGCTGATCGGCACGGTGTTTCTCAGCACCGTGCTGCAACACCTGTTCAAGTCTCGCAGCCAAGTGGCGATCCAGCGCAGCAGCGCCTACAAGGAGCGCTTCCTCAGCCTGCTGCACGCGATATTGCGCATCGTCATGGCGGTGGCCTTTATCGAAATCCTCGGGCGTATCTGGGGCGTGTCGTTGTTCGAGTTTGCCCAGCGCAACTCGGTGGGCCGGGCGATCAGCGATTCCCTCAGCAGCATCGGCTTGATCCTGCTGATGACCTGGCTGTTCTGGGTGGTGCTCGATACGGCGATCCAGGAAGCGCTCAAACCCCCGGTGAACAAGCGCTCCAGCCGCCAGCCCAGCACCCGTGTGAAAACCATCCTGCCGCTGTTGCGCAACGCCGTGAAAATCATCCTGGTGGTGATTTGTGCGATCACCACCATGGCCAACCTGGGCATCAACGTCGCGCCGCTGCTGGCGGGTGCGGGTGTGGTCGGCCTGGCCATCGGTTTCGGCTCGCAGCAACTGGTGCAGGACGTGATCACCGGCCTCTTCATCATCATCGAAGACACCCTGTCGATCGGCGACTGGGTGGTACTCGACTCCGGCCACGCCGGCACGGTCGAGGGCCTGACTATTCGCACCCTGCGCCTGCGCGACGGCAAGGGCTTTGTGCATTCGGTGCCGTTCGGGCAGATCAAGGCGGTTACCAACCAGTCGCGTCAGTTTGCGTATGCGTTTTTCTCAGTGCAGTTCACCTACGACACCGATGTGGACAAAGCCGTGGAGCTGATCCGCGAAGCCGGCCAGTCGATCCGCGACGACGTGTTCCTCAAGTACAACCTGCAAGGGCCACTGGAGGTGTTCGGTGTCGACAAGATGGACCTCAATGGCGTGGTACTGACGGCGCAGTTCCGTACCGTGTCGGGTGGGCAATATGCGGTGAGCCGCGCGTTTAACCAGCGCTTGAAGAAGCTTGTGGATAACTGCGACGAAGTGCATTTCGCGCAGACTTATCCACAGCAGGTTGTGTTGCCCAAGCGGGTGGGGCAGGAGCATGAGGTGGAGATGACCGAGCAGCCGCGTGCCGAATGAATGATTGGGGTGCCTGAGCTGGCGCGATCGGGGGCAAGCCCCCTCCCACATTTGAACGGTGTTCGCAGATCCAGTGTGGGAGGGGGCTTGCCCCCGATGAGGCCCTCAAACTCACCGCCTGAGCAACTTCTCCTGAATCGCCTGCTGATCCACCTCCAGCAACACCTGCTGCTTACCCCCCACCATCACCCCCGCCGGCACGCCATCCTTGTACACAATCCGATTGCCACTCACCGCCGGCACCTTGCTTCCCGGCAGCAGTGTGCCGACAAGGTTCAGCGGGTCGGCCCCGCACACTGCGATCAAGCTGCCGTCATGGGGCCGGCGCCGTACTTCACGCAGCAACGGGATCGCCTCCGGCAGTGCGAACTGTTCCCCCGCCAGGCCACTGACAAACCGCCCGCCGCGAATCTCGCCCCGCGCTTCGAGGCGGTGGTAGGTGCGCAGCAATTCGCGCCAGCTCGGCAACCAGTCCGCTTCGCGCTCCAGCAGGCGCCAGAACACTACGCCATAGCGGCGCAGCAGGGTCATCGCGACATGCTCCAGCGTCTCGGCCGAATGCGCACCGGGCTCGGCTGGCGCGCGGCGTAACAATGCCCAGCGCCCGGCATCGTCCATGCCGCCGATAAAGGCGCCGCGTCCACGCCGGCTGCTGCGCGCCTGGCGTTTGCTGGCGGGCGTGGTCAGGGCGCGCAGCCCGGCAAAGCTGTCGGCATTCACCAATCCCGCGCCGACCAGCTCCTGCAACGCGGTTTCCAATTCGCTGCGCAGCAGATGGGCTTCATGTACCAGTTCATCGAAAAACAACGCGCCTTGTTCGCGCAGGGCCAAATGGACTTTCTGCGCCTTGGGCGACAGCGTCGTGCTGTCGGTCTGTTCGGTCAGCCCGCTCCACAACGGCACCTGGCTGCGCGGTAACAGCACGATTGGCGTGCTGCGCAAGGCGATGGCGCCGGCTTTGTGGCTCAGGCGCGTCCATACCAGCTTGCCACTGCGGCACAGGTCGTCGAGCCAGGTCGAGGCGTAATCCTTGATACGCGCACTGAGCAGGTCACTGTCCCAGGCCGACGTGGCGGCGGCGTAGCCTTCGAACTGGGCGACTATCTGCGGCAACACCGCGCTGCCCTGGCCGCGCGTGCTGTCGGACAAGTGCTGCCAGTCGAACAGAAAACGCATGAAATCCTGCAGCGCCACCGGTTCGATCTCCCGGCGCAGGCGCTTGACTGTGTAGCGATGAATACGCGCCAGCAGGTGCCGCTCGCACCATTGCTCAGCGCTACAGCCTGGGCTGAAGTGCCCGCGCAGCACGTAGCCTTCCTGCTCCAGCCGCGCCAACCCCTGGGCCACGGTAGCGGGGAGCAGCGCCAGGGGCGCGGCAATCTCGGGCAGCGTCAATGGGCCGAAACCGCCCAGGCGCGCGCGCAGCACTTCCACCAAGGCCTCATCGGATGTCCACGGCTCATCGAAACCGGGCAGCAGCGGCAGGTTGTGCGGGTAGATTGCCTGTAAACAACTCAAGCGTTCCACGGCCACCCACAAGCCGTTGGGCAACGGATAAGCGCGTCCGGCCTTGTGCAAAGCCCGCAGCCACTTGGCCCATTCTGGCGTGACCTCCTGCTCTGCAATACAGGCCAGGCTCATCAGCGCTTCGTGCATTTCATCCGGCCCCTGGGGCGCGGGCCAGGCCTCCTCGCGTACCCCGGCGATTGCCTCGGCATCCAGTGCGCCGAGGTCGTCGGTACTCTGCGGGTCGCTCCAGCGGCGGTTGAGCACCGCCTGGGTGCGGCGTTCTTCCAGTGGCGCGTCATCGAGAAAGGTGTAGGGGCGCGCGCTGAGAATTTCGGCGGCCATCGGCGAGGGCGCGGGCAGGTCGCGGCTGACCATGCGCACGTCGCCTGCTTCCATGCGTCGCAACAGGGCCAGCCAGCCTTCGCTGTCCATGGCTTCGTGCAGGCAGTCATCGAGGGTTTGTTCCACCAGCGGGTGGTCGGGCACTTCGCGCTCGCCGGCGAGGTTTTCCAGGCAGGCAATCTGGTCGGGAAACACACTCGCGATCAGGTCTTCGCTTTTCATGCGCTGGATCTGCGGCGCCACCTTGCGCCCGCCGGTGTAGCGCGGCAATGCCAGGGCCACGCCGGCGTTCCAGCGCCAGCGCACGCCGAACAGCGGCGCATCCAGCACGGCCTGGATCAGCAGGTGTTCGGCGCTGTTGCTGTTGAGGTAGCGCCACACGTCATCCAGCGCAAAGCTGTGGCTGGTGGACAGCGACAGCACAATCGCATTTTCGCTGGCCGCCGCTTGCAGCTCGAAGTTGAAGGTGCGGCAAAAGCGCTTGCGCAGGGCCAGGCCCCAGGCGCGGTTGATACGGCTGCCAAAGGGCGTGTGGATGATCAACTGGGTGCCCCCGGACGCGTCGAAAAACCGCTCCATGATCAAGGTGTCCTGCGACGGCAATGCGCTGAGGGCCAGGCGCGTGCGGGCCAGGTAATCCAGCAGTTGTTCGGCGCTGGCGCGGTCCAGGCCGAGGGTGTCGGTGAGCCACGCTTGCGCCGGTTGCAGGTCACCGGGGCTGGCGCCGAGCAGGTGGTCCAACTGCCCCTGCAGACGGGCCACCGCCGCCGACAACTCGTTGCTGCGCCCCGGCGCTTCGCCTATCCAGAACGGAATGGTCGGCGGCTGACCGTGGGCGTCCTCGACGCGCACCTTGCCGGCGTCCACCCGCAGGATGCGGTAGGACGTATTGCCGAGCTGGAAAATATCGCCGGCGATGCTTTCCACCGCAAAGTCTTCGTTGACGCTGCCGATGTTCAGGCTCTGGGGCTCGAGCAGCACGCTGTAGTCGGCGTTGTCGGGGATGGTGCCGCCGCTGGTCACGGCCGTGAGCCGGGCGCCACGGCGGCCGCGCAGGGTGTGAGTCACGGCGTCCCGATGCAGATAAGCGCTGCGCATGCCCTGGCGGCCGTTGTAGCCGTCGGCGAGCATGTGCAACAGCGCCTGGTAATGGCGCTCGTCCAGCGTGGCATAGGGCGCGGCGCGGCGGACAAGCGTCAGCAGGGCAGCTTCCGACCATTCGCGCGCGCTGACCTCGGCGATGATCTGCTGGGCCAGCACGTCCAGCGGCGCCACGGGGATGTGCAAGGTGTCGAGCTCGCCACGGCGCACGCAGTCGAGGAGGGCGGCGCATTCGATCAAGTCGTCGCGGGTGGTGGCAAACAGGCGGCCCTTGGGCGTACCGCCGACCTGGTGCCCGGAGCGGCCGACCCGTTGCAGAAACCCGTTGATCGAGCCGGGCGAGCCGATCTGGCAGACCAGGTCCACATCGCCGATATCAATGCCCAGCTCCAGCGACGCGGTGGCGATCAGCACTTGCAGCGCACCGGCCTTGAGGCGTTGCTCGGCGTCCAGGCGCATTTCCTTGGCCAGGCTGCCGTGGTGGGCGGCCACCGCCGTCTTGCCCAAACGCTCGCTCAGATGCCGCGCCAAGCGTTCGGCCAGGCGCCGGGTGTTCACGAATATCAGCGTGGTGCGGTGTTCGCGCGCCAGCTCGGCGAGGCGGTCGTAGACCAGCTCCCACACATCATTGGCCATCACCGCGGAGAGCGGCACTGGCGGCACTTCGATAGCCAGGTCGCGCGGGCGGGCGTGGCCGATGTCGACAATGGCGCACTCGCGGCCGCTACCGACCAAAAACCGCGACACCGCATCGATAGGCTTTTGCGTGGCCGACAGGCCGATGCGCGTCAGCGCCTCGGCGCACAAGGCTTGCAGGCGCTCCAGGCTTAACGCCAGGTGGCTGCCGCGCTTGCCGGCGGCAATCGCGTGGATCTCATCGACGATCACCGTGCGCGTGCTGGCGAGCATCTGCCTGCCCGAGTCCGAGCCCAGCAGCACATACAGCGATTCCGGGGTGGTGACCAGGATGTGCGGCGCACGCTTGCGCATCTGCGCGCGGTCTTTTTGCGGAGTGTCGCCGGTGCGCACTGCGGTGCGGATCACCAACGGCGGCAGGCCGGATTTTTCAAGATGCTCGGTGATGCCGGCCAGCGGGTTTTGCAGGTTGAGTTGAATGTCGTTGGACAGCGCCTTGAGCGGCGAAATGTAGACCACCAGGGTTTCATCGGGCAGTTGGCCGCCGTTGGCCAGACCCTGGTGGACCAGGTCGTCCAGCACCGCGAGAAAGGCGGTCAGGGTCTTGCCCGAACCGGTCGGCGCGGCGATCAGCGTCGAACGGCGCTGACGGATCAGCGGCCACGCCCGGGCCTGCGCGTCGGTCACCGAGGGGAAGGTGCTGCGAAACCAGGTACTGACGGCGGGGTGGAAGCCGTCCAGTGCCCTGTCTGTTGAGTCGGGAAGGTTCATGTAGTGATTGATACCCGTCGCTCCAACAAGTTGCAAACACCTACTTTGTCCGTGACGGTTGCGCTACAAACCCGCAAAATGCAACGATTCTGGAATAAACCTACGGCAAGGCTCACGCGCCTGCCGACAACAACCATCGTTCCAAACAGACCGGGCCTGCTCAATCTATGCGAATGCGCCTTATGTTACTGGGCGGCGGGAATGCCCTCGGGCAGGCGCTGATTCGCCTCGGTGCAGAGGAAGACATCGGTTTCCTCGCCCCCAAACCGCCCCAAGACGGCTGGGATGCCGCGAGCCTCACCCAATTGCTCGACGACACCCGTCCCGATGCATTGATCAACCTCGCCTACTATTTCGACTGGTTCCAGGCCGAAGCCGTCAGCGAAACCCGCCTGGCTTCCCAGGAATTCGCCATCGAACGCCTGGCCGAACTGTGCCAGCACCACAGCATTACCCTGGTGCAACCGTCCAGCTACCGCGTGTTCGATGGTTCCCGCGCCACCGCCTACAGCGAAAAAGACGAGCCGGTGCCCCTGGGCCTGCGCGGCCAGGCGTTGTGGCGTATCGAGCAAAGCGTACGCGCCACCTGCCCGCAGCATGTGCTGCTGCGGTTTGGCTGGTTGCTGGATGACAGCGTCGACGGCACCCTCGGCCGCTTCCTCGCCCGGGCCGAACAGCCGGATGAGTTGTTGATGGCCGACGACCGTCGCGGCAACCCGACGCCGGTGGACGATGCGGCGCGGGTGATCATTTCCGTGCTCAAGCAACTCGATTGCGCGGCGCCGCTGTGGGGCACCTACCACTACGCCGGTCACGAGGCGACCACACCGCTGGCGCTGGGCCAGGCGATTATCACCGAAGCCCGCAACTTCCACGCGCTGGCCATCGAGTCGCCCACCGCCCAGGCCCACGCCGCGCGGCCGGATGCGGCGGACGAGCCACAGCACGCGGTGCTGGCCTGCAAGAAAATCCTGCATACCTTTGGCATCAAGCCACGGGCATGGCGGGCAGGCTTGCCGGCGTTGCTAGACCGGTTCTACCGCCACTTCTGAAAACAACACAGAACCCAATGTGGGAGGGGGCTTGCCCCCGATAGCAGAGTGTCAGTCAAAGATTTATTGACTGGTCCACCGCTATCGGGGGCAAGCCCCCTCCCACATTGTTATGCCGTGTTATTTAGAACTTGTAGCCAATACCCACCATGTAGACCATCGGGTCGACATCCACATTGACCTTGGCCCGAGTGCCCTGGCCCAGCGCGTTGTTATCCACAGTCGCCTTAGTGCTGATGTCGATGTAGCGCGCCTGGGCGTTGATCATCCATTTGTCGTTGATCATGTAGTCGGCGCCGATCTGCGCGGCCCAGCCCCAGGAGTTCTCGGCCTTGAAGTTGCTGAAGCCGGCTTGCTCGGCGCGGCTGCCGACGTGCTCGTCATAGATCCAGGTGTAGTTGATACCGGCGCCCACATAGGGTTGAAAGGCGGACTGGTGGTCCAGCGGGTAGTACACGACGCTCAGGGTCGGCGGCAGGTGTTTGAGTGTGCCGAGCTTGCCGTTGGCGGCGCCGAGGGCGGTGTTCTTGATCTTGACATCGTGCTCGAACGGCGTGGCGGCCAGCAGTTCGATACCGACGTGATCGGTGATCATGTAGGCGAAGTTCAAGCCCAGTTGGGTGTCGCTGCTCATGGTCGCCTTGCCGCCCAGGTTGGCGCCGGCCAATGGGCCCTGGTCAACCTTGACGCTGCTGCTGTCGGCCTTCGGGTTCACGGTGATTGCACCGGCGCGAACCAGAATGTCGCCCGCCTGGTGGGCGTGAGCGACAGGGACGACGAGGGCGAGCGCGAAGAGGGACGCGCCGAGCAGAGACTTGTTCATGGGAGCTCCAAAAGGACGTTAAAAGTTGTACGTCCAATGGTAAAGATCGTTCCGCACGATCTTTTGACTCAGCTCAATGAAAGGCTAACCACGCCGCAAAAAACTGTGGGAGGGGGGGCTTGCCCCAGTACCGGTCAGTTAGCGCAGATCCCCTGTGGGAGGGGCGGTGCGACGATTCGACTTGCCCCCGATAGCGGTGGGTCAACCAACATCAGTGTTTGCTGGGCCGACGTCGTCGCGGGCAAGCCCCCTCCCACATTTGATCTTCGGTGTGTTCGCAGGTGGTGATTATTCCTCCAGCTCGTACATATAAATCTTCTCGGCATCCATCTGGTAACCGGCGTCAGCCAACTCACTGGACGACGGCTTGACCTGCATCGCGCCTTCGATCCAGTACGGCTGGTACAGCTCGTCGAGTTTCACCCCGACTTCGCTTTTCACATGCACGATCTGGTTCGACGGCGGTGGCGGCACATGGATGCACGCGCCGAAATACGGCACCAACAGGAACTCGGTGGTGCGGCCCTCTTCGCTCACTTCCAGCGGCACGATGTACCCCGGCAAACGAATGTGCCGGCCGTTGAGGCTTTGCACCACCGGCGCGTTGGGCAAGTCCTGTTTAGCGGCGGGCGCGGCCTCGACGGACAAGGCATCGGCCATGTTCGACAGGTCGTGCAGCGGTTTCATATTGGGCACTTCCGGCGGCGCATCCGCTGGGATCATTTCCTGCCACGACAAATCCCGGGGCTGCTCCTCGGCCCAGGCAGGTACGGCCACCAGCAGCAACAGGGCAAACAGGGCACGACGCATCGACAGCTTCCTCATAAACGAATGGACAGGCCATCGGCCAACGACTGGCGATAGGCACGCCAGGCAGGCACGCTGCCCATCAACAGCGCCGCCGCCAGGATACCGGCGAGCAACGTCCATTCATATTCGCTCGGCCATGCCATCGGCAGGTCCAGCCCGTAGTTGGCCTGCAAATAACCGCGCGATACGCCGATGCACAGGTACAGTAAACCAAGACCTGCCACCACGCCGGACAGCGCCAGCGCGAAGGCCTCGAAGATCAAAAGCGTGGCGATATGCCACGGCCTTGCGCCCACCGAGCGCAGGATCGCCATCTCGCGGCGGCGTTCGTTGAGGCTGGTGAGGATCGCCGTGAGCATGCCGATCAACCCGGTCAGCACCACGAACAACGAGATCACGAACAAGGCTTTTTCCGCCGTGCCCATCATGCTCCACAGCTCTTGCAACGCCACGCCCGGCAGGATCGCCAGCATCGGTTCGCCACGGAACTCATTGATTTCCCGTTGCAGGGCGAAGGTGGAAATCTTGTTATTCAAACCGAGCATGAACGCGGTGATGGCTTGCGGGGTCAGGTCCATATTGCGCGCCTGATCGGCGCTGATACGGCCTTTGCCCTGGGCCGGGACACCGTTGTGCCAGTCGATGTGGATCGCCTCCATGCCGCCGAGGCTGATATGCAGCGTGCGGTCCACCGGCGTGCCGGTGCGCTTGAGGATGCCGACCACGGTGAAGGGCTTGTCATCGTGCTTGACCAGGCTGACCACCGCCACGCCATGGGCCAGCACCAGCTTGTCGCCGAGCGTGTAGTGCAGGGCCTCGGCGACCTCGGCGCCGAGCACCACTTCGAACGGGTCGGTGGCAAACGCGCGGCCGCTGGCCAGTTCAAGGTTCTGTTTGCGACCGTACTGGTAATGCTCGAAGTAGGATTCGTTGGTGCCCATCACCCGGTAACCGCGATGGGAGTCGCCGAGGGAAATCGGAATCGCCCATTTCACTTGGGGGTTGGCGGCGAAGTGCTCGTAGCTGTCCCAGCGGATGTTATTGGTGGCGTTGCCGATGCGAAACACCGAGTACAGCAGCAGGTTTACCGAGCCCGAGCGTGCCCCGACGATCAGGTCGGTGCCGCTGATGGTACTGGCGAAGCTGTTGCGCGCTTCAACGCGCACGCGCTCCACCGCCAGTAACAGGCAGACGGAAAGCGCGATGGCGAAGGCGGTGAGGATCGCGGTAAAGCGGCGGTTGGCCAGGCTGGCCATGGCCAGACGAAACAAATACATCTCAAACCTCTGCAGGCGTGGCGGCGCGATTGAGTTCGGCCAGCGACAGGTTGCGGTCGAACAGCGGGGCCAGGCTTTGGTCGTGGCTGACAAACAACAGGCTGGCGCCCGCTTCGCGGCATTCGGCGAACAGCAACTGAATGAATGCTTCGCGGGCGTCGTAGTCGAGGGCCGAGGTGGGCTCGTCGGCGATCACCAGTTCCGGTTGACCGATCAGCGCACGGGCGGCGGCCACCCGTTGTTGCTGGCCGATGGACAGCGCGTCGGCGCGGCGCTCGAGCAAGTCCGGGTCTTTCAAACCCAGGTGCGCGAGCAAGGTCGCTGCGGCCTGGTCGACACTGCCGTGGCGCTGGGCCGCGCGCCGGGCCCGCAGCTTGGAAAAGTGGCAAGGCAGCTCGACGTTTTCGCGTACCGACAAAAACGGCAGCAGGTTGAACTGCTGGAAGATGTAGCCGGTGTGGTCCACACGAAAACGGTCGCGGGCACCGGCAGACAGTTCGGTCAGCTCCTGGCCGAGCAGGCGGATACTGCCTCGGCTGGGTTTGTGCACACCGCCAAGCAACCCGAGCAAGGTGGTTTTGCCACTGCCGCTGGGGCCCTTGAGGAACAGGGTTTGCCCCGGCTCCAGGCGAAACGCGGGGATGTCCAGCAACTGGGGGTGACCGGGCCAGTTGAAGCCCAGGTCGGACAGTTCGATCAATGCAGGGGTCATGTGAACTCAGAACTTCAGGGTGGCTGCAGTGGCGGTCGCGTCAGCACCTTGCTGGCCGCTCGGGCCGATCAGTTGTACCTGAATTTTCCGGGTGGCGGGGAAGGTCTTGAACACTTGGCTCAGGTCCAGGTTGCTCAGTGCCTCTGGCTTGGCGCAGGTGAACTGGTAGTGGGCATGGATTTCGCTGTGGTCATGATGATGCTCATGGGCGGCAGCGCCTTTGCCGTCGGTGGCATGGTCATTGTTATCGTCATCGTCATCATCGTGATCGGCTTCGGGCTTGTCGCCGAACAGCGGGCTGTTGAGTTCCTGGGTGCTGACGACGCAACCGGCGGCCTTGGGTACGTTGAACAGCGCCAGCGGACTTTCCAGCTGTTTGCGCGCGGCGGCGACTTTGGCTTTGTCGGCCGCACTGGTCGCGACGTGTTCGAAACCCACCAGGTTCATCGCCGGGCTGTCCAGCTCAAGCTCCAGGCTCTGGCCGTCCAGCACTGCATTGAGACGGCCCACACCGTGTTCGTGAGCGCCGAGGCTGCCATGCTCATGATCGTGATCTTCATGGGCGTGAGCGACAGCCAGAGGCAGCAGGGCAAACGGCAAAGCAAGCAGCAGACGGCGCATGACAGGACTCCACAGATGAAAGTTTTGTTATGTGATCTTATAACAATAGTGCCGAGAGTTTGACCGTCCGCTTGGCGTTGCGCAAGCTGCATGGGAGCATGTCCGTCAGAAAAAATGCGGGAGTAAAGACGATGTTGCGAATTCGTGGAACCGTCGGCGACCTGCCGGTGGACTTGACCCTGGAACTGGACGACGGCGATTGGGCGCGACTGGGCGCACACTTGCAGGCCGCCCCGGTGCCGGCCGAGTCGACGGCGGTACCGGTCAGGCAAAGTGAGGATCTATGGCAGAACGCCCAGGATCTGTTGCGCAACGCCGGGCAGCTCAGCGGCCTGGAATTGCTCGATCAACTGGAAGGGTTGGCCGGCGATGCCGCCGCGGGCAAGCGCCTGCTGGTGCGCCTGCGCCACAGCGCCAAAGTGAAGGTGACCAGCGGCGCAGACACGCCGCTGTACACCTGGATCGACGCGTCGTAGGAGCGAGCTCGCTCGCGAAAAACGCATAGGCGCCGCGTTCATTCAGGATGCCCGCGTTATCGTTGACGGCCTTCGCGAGCAAGCTCGCTCCTACAGGGTGAGGGTCAGTACAGCGCGGCAAACAATTTGCGGCGGTACACCGTGACCAGCGGGTGATCGTTGCCCAGCAGTTCGAACACCTGCAGCAAGGTCTTGTGTGGCAAGCCCTCGCTGTAGCTGCGATTGCGCACGAACAGCTTGAGCAGGCCTTCCAGCGCGGCGTCGTATTGCTGGCGCGCCAGTTGTTGAATGCTCAACTGATAGGCCGCTTCGTCATCCTGCGGGTTCTGCGCCAGGCGGCTTTTCAGGTCGGCGCTGTCCGGCAGGTCGGCAGCCTGGCGCAGGAAGGTGATTTGCGCCTTAGCCCCGGCGAGGGCGGCCTTGTGGTCGTCGCCTTTTACGGCGTCCAGCACGGTTTGGGCTTCATCCAGTTCACCGCGCTCGGCCAGGCAACGCGCGTACAGGATCAGCGCGGCGGCGTTGGTGTTGTCTTCGCCCAGCAGCGCAACCAAAATGGCCTCGGCATCGCTGATGCGGCCCTCGGCAAACAACGCTTGTGCCTGCTCCAGCGGATCGGCCGCAGCCGGTGGCGGCATCTGCACATGGGGCTCGAGCATCGCCCGCACCGCCGACTCCGGCTGCGCCCCGGCAAACCCATCCACCGGCTGACCGTCCTTGAACAACACCACCGTCGGCAGGCTCTGGATACCGAAACGCGCAACGATGTCCTGCTCGGCTTCGCAATCGACCTTGGCCAGCAGCAACTCACCGCGATAACTCTCGGCAATCTGCGCCAGCATCGGCATCAGCGCCTTGCACGGCGCGCACCACTCGGCCCAGAAGTCCACCAGCACAGGTTTTTCGAAAGAGTTCTGAATCACTGCCTGCTCGAAGTTGGCGGCAGTGACGTCGAAGATGTACGGCGTGGGCTCACTCATGAGGCGTCTCGAATAAAGCGGGAATGGGGGCAACTATAAGGGCTGGCGCTGGCTATCGGAAGCCGTATGGGGATTAGTGTTCAGGCGCATGCCAAAACGGATCGAGGTACCAGTCTTGAGGAAAACCCATTGCTTTGAGACTGACCTCGGGAAATTCACGGATAAGCACATGCAGGCTGTGGCCCCAGGGAGTCTGTGGACTCACTTGGCGCATCAGATGATTGAGCATGCAAAGAACCGCGAACATTCGACTATGTGGCCCTGGTTCAAGCAAATGCCCGGGCCATGCAAAGGTGGCCTTCCTGGGTAATTCGGGTCGAACACCCAATTGCCGGTTCCACATTCGCGAATGGTGGGCGCACATATTTCGGATGGTGGTCAGCGTGTGCAGCCAGGACTGCATCAGTGGCGCCGGGAGCAGCAAGCGCTTGGCGACGGCTTTTTTATCGGCGTCCCTGGCCGAGCCTTTGTACAGGTGGGACAGGTCCCCCAGCGTAAGTTCTTCGAGCATCGCCCAGCCAGGCATCAGCGTTGGGTGGTCATAGGTCGCGGGGTAATGGCGGGCGTAGCTCTCTTTTGACCGTTGGCGTTTGAGCAGCGCCTTTCTCGCATCGCTCGCGTGCGACCTGTCGATCCGGTCACATTCGCGCATGTACTCACGCGTTGCCGTGTCTTGTTTGCCGCAGAGTGTTGTCAGCAGGCGCTGATGATCAAAGGTGGGGTGAAACAGCAGCGGGTTGGTATACCAATGACTGCCATGCGTGGGTCCCATGTGGTTGCTGATAACGCAACGCGAGGCAATTTCGACGCGTTCGATGGCATCCATAGTCAGTAAACGAAGCCGCCGGTCGAAGTCGTAAAGGCGGGTCAACTGACCAAACTGGCTGCCTTCACGAAAGCGATGATCGATATCTTCCGGCTGCTGGAAGGGTCGCATATGAGGGCTAAGTCGAAAGAAACTGACGGCCTGCAGGAAGCGCTCAGCGCGAGCTTCATTGTGAATGATCAGTCCGCGTAGCTTGAGCAGTTCCAGTTGAGCAGGAACATCTATGGCTGGCTTGCTGAATGACCTCATGCCCCAAAAGCGCCGGGCATAAAAAACCCGCACAATTTGTGCTTGGTTACTGAAGTAACCAGAGGCATGGCGGGTGTATTAGCGCAAAGGTTAGGCAGATGCCCAGCGTTTGGCAAGGCCTGCGCTTCGTTGGACATCAGTGAGTTTGAATACGAAGACATTGCAGTCGATTGTCAGAGATGCGGGCGAGGACTGGCATTTTCCATACCGCGGCTTTTCTTGTCTCAATCAATATATTGCCGGGAATTTGTAACGTGGACGGTTATCGCCGCGAATGGTACAGGCTCACCTTGCGAAACTCCCACGGCTCGGCCAGGTCCGGCAGGGTCAGTGCCTCGAGGATGTCCAGCCGCTGATAATCCGGATGCTGGAAGTCGCGCACCCGCGAGTCCGCCACCAGCGCTTCGCGGGCTCGGGTCAGGAAGTGATCCAGCAGCGGCAGGTTGGCGCGATCGTAAAGCACGTCGGCCACCAGGATCAGGTCGAAGCGATCGGCCTCTGCAAAGAAGTCGGTTGAATAACCCAGCTGCACGTCGTTGAGTTCGGCATTCGCCCGGCAAGCCGCCAGCGCCAGCGGATCAAGGTCGCACGCCACCACCTCCAATGCCCCAGCCTTGGCGGCTGCAATCGCGGCCACGCCGGAGCCGGTACCGAAATCCAGCACGCGCTTGCCCGCTACCCACGCGGGGTTCGCCGCCAGATAGCGCGCCAGCGCCAGGCCGCTGGCCCAGCAGAAGCTCCAGTAGGGCGGCTCATGCAAGATGCGCCGGGTTTCTTCCTGGCTGAAGGCACGGTCCATGTTGTCGGCGTCGAGCAACCACAACCACAGCTCGGTGCCCGGCAGCGGGCAGGGCACCAGGTGTGCGTCGCCAATCAGTTCACTCAGGGCGCGTTGCAGGTGCAGCGGTGGTGTCATGGCGCCTTGACGAGTTGCAGCGGGCCGGTGGTCTGGGTAATCGCCTGGGTGATGCGCACGGCGGGCAGGTGCAGGATCAACTGGCCGGACTGGCTGGCGCGACCGCGCAATTCAACCCGCGCACCGGCCGGGAACGCTTCGGGGTTGAAGCGCAGGCGAAAGGCCAGGGGCTTGCCGTTGCCGGTCAATACGCTGCTGGCGAGCAGTTGCTGCGGGCGCGAGCGCTCGTCGATCACCAGTAGCGCCAACTCGACTTCGGCGCCGGCCGGCACATTGGTCAGGTTGCCGCTGATTTCCCGCTGGTAGGCAGGCAGGGGGCCGAGGTCTTCGATGCCGGGGACTTTTTTCTCTTGTGCCGGCGTTGGCTGAGGTGCGGCCGGCTTGGGGGCTTCGCTGCTGCAGGCGACCAGAAAACTGAACAGGGTGAGTAGAACGAGTGGTCGTAACTGCATGTACGGCTCCAGAAAGGACAAAATCCGTGGCTTAAAAAATAGAAACATATAAGCCTGCCTATATACCGTAAAGGCTATGGCTTGTCTTGCGACGGGGATGCGCTACCATGGCCCTCCCTATTATTTGTTGCCTGCCAACCATGCACTGTCCCTTCTGCGGTGCCAACGACACCAAGGTCATTGACTCGCGTCTGGTCGCCGAGGGCGATCAAGTGCGTCGCCGGCGCGAATGCCTGGCCTCTGGCTGCGGTGAACGTTTCACCACCTTCGAAACCGCCGAACTGGTATTGCCGCGCCTGATAAAATCCGACGGCAGCCGCCAGCCCTTCGACGAAGAAAAACTGCGCGCCGGTATGCAGCGCGCCCTGGAAAAACGCCCGGTGAGTGTCGAGCGTCTGGAGGCGGCGCTGGCGCATATCAAGCACAAGTTGCGCGCGACCGGCGAGCGCGAGGTCAAGAGCCTGGTGGTCGGCGAGCTGGTGATGGGCGAGCTGCAAAAGCTCGACGAAGTCGCCTATATCCGTTTCGCCTCGGTGTATCGACGCTTCCAGGACCTCAATGAGTTCCGTGAAGAGATCGACCGCCTGGCCCGTGAGCCTTCCAAGCAATGACGTCTGAACAGGCAGTCCTCGACGCCCACTACATGGCGCGCGCCCTCGAGTTGGCGCGCAAGGGCCTGTACACCACCCACCCCAACCCACGGGTAGGCTGCGTGATCGTGCGTGACGGGCAGATTGTCGGCGAAGGCTGGCACGAACGCACCGGCGAGCCCCACGCCGAACCCAACGCCTTGCGCGCCGCCGGTGACAAGGCCCGTGGCGCGACGGTCTACGTCACCCTCGAACCCTGCAGCCACCATGGCCAT
>NZ_CVTX01000010.1:0-4286 GCF_900005715.1 Pseudomonas sp. 34 E 7 | reverse complement strand
GACTGGCCGCCGATCAACAGGGGCACGTCCAGCATGGTGATTCCTCTTTATTGTCTTTATCGGGAATACGTTCAAGCAGGGTACAACGGCGCGGCCAGGCGGCCGCGCCCTTCAGCGTTTATACGCCTGCAGGCCAGGCTTGATGCTCTTGTCGTCGAGGAACTGTTTCATGCCCTGCTCGCGACCGCCTTCGGTGTCGAGCAGGCGCGACTGATCGAGCTTGGCGTAGAGGTAATCCTCGTTCTGCTCCCAGGTCAGCTCGCGGCAGCGCTTGAAGCCATGCTTGGCGGCACGCAGCACCACCGGGTTTTTCTCCAGCAGGTTACGCGCCAGTTCGATGGTCACTTCGCGCAGTTGAGCCAGGGGCACGCTTTCGTTGACCAGGCCCATTTCGGCGGCTTTCTGCCCGCCGAAGGTCTTGCCGGTCATGATGTAGTAAAGCGATTGGCGATGGCCCACGGTGTCGGCCATGGCCTTGCTCACCAGGTTGCCTGGCGGGATGCCCCAGTTGATTTCCGAGAGGCCGAAGGTCGCTTCGTCGGCGCAGATGGCCAAGTCGCACGCCACCAGCGGGCTGAAGCCACCGCCGAAGCACCAGCCATTGACCATAGCGATGGTCGGCTTGGCGTACATGCGCAGCAGTTTCCACTGCCATTGCGAGGCTTCGCGGCGGATTTTTTCCTGGAGGATTTCCGGGCCGGCATCCACCTCGCGAAAGTATTCCTTGAGGTCCATGCCCGCCGTCCAGGCTTCGCCCGCACCGGTGAGAACCAGCACGCCGGCGGCAGGGTCCTGCTCGAGGGTTTCCAGCACGTCGATCATTTCCCGGTTCAGGGTGGGGCTCATGGCGTTGCGTTTTTCCGGACGATTAAGAATGACCCAGGCGATGCCTTCTTCGATCTCAACCTTGACTGTGGTCCAACGGCCTTCGTAATTGCTCATGGCGGTACGCTCTTGTTCTGGGTGTGAAGATGATTCGAAATTAAACCGCAAATATAGTTATGTCAATTAACTATTAATCTTAATAACCAATATTTTTTCTGCTTAAAACCCACGCGTAGCTGACGCTGTGAAAACCCGGCGTAGCCATAGCGCGCCAACACCGGCAAACTAGATAGTCTTATTAACCTGCACCTTTTGAGGATTGCACTGCCAATGGCCAAGCCTTCCAACATCGCCGCCGCCAGCCAGGCCCTGCCCGACAACGACGAGGTACGGCCGCCGCTGGATTCAGCCCTGGACGATCTGATCGGCTACGCCATGCGCCGCGCCCAGCTCAAGCTGTTCCAGAACCTGATCGGCCGGTTGTCGGACCACGACCTGCGCCCGGCGCAATTCTCGGCCCTGGCGATCATCGAGCAGAACCCCGGGCTGATGCAGGCCGACCTGGCGCGCGCCCTGGCCATTGAGCCGCCCCAGGTGGTGCCGTTGCTGAACAAGCTGGAAAGCCGCGCGCTGGCCGTGCGGGTACGCTGCAAGCCGGACAAACGCTCCTACGGGATCTTCCTCAGCAAGACCGGCGAAACCCTGCTCAAGGAACTCAAGGCAATCGCCGCACAGAGTGACCTCGACGCCACCGCCGCCCTCGACGGCCAGGAGCGTGAAGAGCTGCTGCGCTTGCTGAAGAAGGTCTACCAGGACTGATCGGCCTACCAGAGCGCCACGGTGTAGAGCACCAGAAAACGGGTCTGGTTTTCATCGCGAAAGGCCGCGCCGCTCGGGAAGTCATTGCGGTAGATCGACTTTCGCGCCATGAACCCGACGTTCTTCAGCGGGCCGCTCTGGATCACATACCCCAGTTCCATCTGGAACTCGCGCTCCTTGCGATCCTCGGCGTTGAAAGCGGCCAGTTCGATGTGGTCGCCACGCACGTAGCGCAGCCGCGTCTTCAGCCCAGGCACTCCCGATGCCGCGAAGTCATAGTCGTAGATGGCTTGCCAGGTGCGCTCCTTGGCGTTGAGAAAGTCCGAACTCATGGTCAGTTCGCTCATGCCCATCAACTCCGTTCCCGAGATATAGGGCGTGGCCGTCTCCCCGCTTGAGTGCATGTAGCCAAGGCTGACGCGATGGCCGCCCAGGCGATAGCCGAACAACGCCGAGAGGTTGCGGTTATCCACCCTGCCCGCCTTGGCACTGCCATCCTCACGGCTGAAAAAACTGCGCAGGTCGCTGGTGAGCACGCCATCGCCCACCGGCAAGTTGTGCAGCAGCGCCAGAGTGTCCTGCTGGTAGAGGTCCGCGATCTGCGCGTGATAGACCCGCAGGCTGAGGTCTTTGTTGACCTGGTAATCACCGCCGACGTAAGCCAGGTGCGAGGTGGTGGCAGTGGCGTTGAAGCGCCGGTTGGGCGAGGCGATCGTCATGGCCTGGTAGTCGGTGGAGTCGCGCTTGTTGATGCGGTCGATATAGCCCGTGTTGAGGGTCAGGCCATCGATGTCCTTGGAGCTCAAGGTGGTGCCGCGAAAGGTTTGCGGCAGCAGCCGCGACGGACTGGCAAAGGCAAACGGCAGGAAGATCGACACATCGCCGGCCTTGACCGTGGATTGGGCGAACCGCAGCTTGGCGGTTGGGGCCAGGCGCGAGTACTCGTCGGCGGCGCGCTTGTCGCTGGCCGACACCGGCAACAACTCGGTCCCGCTGCGGTCCGGCGAAGAGTCGAGCCTGACCCCCATCAACCCGCGTACATCCAGGCCAAAGCCTACCGGGCCAGGGGTATAACCCGATTCCAGGTTGAGGATGAACGCCTGGGCCCATTCCCGCGCAGCGGCCTTCGCACCGTCGTCCTTGTAGTCACGGTCCAGGTAGTAATTGCGCAAGGTCAGGGTGCCGTGGCTGTCGTCGATAAAGCCTGCAGCCCACAGCGAACCGGGCAACACGCTCAAGGCCAGCAAGGCCAGCAGCCGGCGTGGAGTGGTGTTCGACGCACAGGAGACGGACGCCGCTGCAACGGCGTCCTCCATAGGGAGTTCTGGCATGTTCGATGTCCATTTTTGTTGTTGTTTTTGGGTTGGCACACGCTCGGCCCTGTCAGCCTCGCGAGCCAAGAATGGAAACAGCCGAGGTGACTCGTCAACCGCAACCGACCGATAATCGAACATTAATAAAGCTATCTATTTTTTAGCCAACCATGGATCAATATCTCAATACATTGAATTTTATGATTTTATTCTTGCTTTTTGAGTCATTTATTCCACTATTCATTTTTTAGTTATATTTGTTATCTTAATCCTCAGCAGCCACTCAAGCTCGCCACGCCAACAAAAACAACAACAATGAGGTTTGCCATGGACAGTTCATCGCGTCGTTCGACGCTGACTATTGCGTTGTGCTTTATCGTTGCGCTGATCGAAGGGTTCGATCTGCAAGCCGCCGGCACCGCCGCCGCCGGGTTGCGTCAAACCTTCGCCCTGGACCCGAAGATGCTCGGCTGGGTGTTCAGCGTCGGCATCATCGGCTTGCTGCCGGGGGCGTTCTTCGGCGGCTGGGTTGCCGACCGGATCGGGCGCAAGAAAATCCTGGTCAGCGCCGTGCTGCTGTTCGGGCTGTTTTCCCTGAGCACCGCATTTGTCGACAGCTACTCAAGCTTGTTGCTGGTGCGTTTTCTTACCGGCCTGGGCCTGGGCGCCGCGCTGCCCAACCTGATCGCGCTGTGCGCCGAAGCGGTGAGCGAGCGCAACCGTGGCACGGCCATCAGCGTGATGTACTGCGGGGTGCCGCTGGGGGGTGCATTGGCCGCAGTGGTGGCGATGTTTTCCAGTGAGCACTGGCAGACCACGTTTATCATTGGCGGCCTGGCGCCCTTGCTGGCCGTACCGTTGATGATCCTGCTGCTGCCTGAGTCCAGCGCCTTTCGCCAACAGCGCGACACCCCCCACGGCGCCCGCCCCTCCACCGGCCAGGCACTGTTCGGCGAGGGTCGCGCCCGCACCACACTGGCCTTGTGGCTCAGCTACTTCTTCACCTTGACCGTGATGTACATGCTGCTGAACTGGCTGCCGTCGCTGTTGCTGGAACAGGGTTTCAGCAAACCCCAGGCGGGCATGGTGCAGATGCTCTTCAATATCGGCGGCGCCCTGGGTTCGCTGCTCGGCGGCGTGCTGCTGGACCGCTGCAATGCCGTCAACGTGGTGTTGTCGGTGTATGCCGGGTTGCTGGCGGCATTGGCCGGGGTCGGGTTGTCGGTGGGCATCGTGCCCATGGCCATCGCTGGTTTTGCCGCCGGCTTGTTCGTGATGGCTGCGCAGTTGGTGCTGTACGCCTCTGCACCGCCCTCGTATCCGACCTCG
>NZ_CVTX01000056.1:0-394 GCF_900005715.1 Pseudomonas sp. 34 E 7 | reverse complement strand
TGATCGGTGGCCCCCAGGTCGCGCTGGGCTACCTTGGCCAGCCGCATGTTACTGCCGCCGCCTTCATCGATGACGCAGGGCAGCGTTTCTACCGCAGCGGTGATCGGGTACGCCTGGATCACCATGGGCGTCTGGCGTTCCTCGGGCGCCAGGACGATCAGGTGAAGATTCGCGGTTTTCGCGTCGAGCCCGGTGAGGTCAGTGCCTGGCTGAGCCGGCAATCGCGGGTACGCGAAGCCGCCGTGCTGGCACGCGAGATTCAGGGGCGCATGCAACTGGTGGCCTATTTCGCGCCGCGCCTGACCCCGGACGAACTGAGCGCCATCCAGGCGCAGGCCCGGGCGCAACTGCCCGAACCGCTGCAGCCGGCGTACTGGTCGAGCCTGGATGCCTT